>JBEBWN010000030.1:0-18531 GCA_040392235.1 Taibaiella helva
TTCGTTTAGCGGCACTATATTATAGTCCTGCTGCTTTTTAAGGCGTTCTCCGGTCTTCCTGATAATTTTGAACGTTTCATTATTGTCTACTCTTTTCTTACTAGCCAGGGAAAGGCCGGCAATGGCCGGTGGCATACCCCAGGGCTTGTAACTGGCTGCGCTGATTTTATCCCAGGGCAGAGCAGCTTTATCTCTCCTTTCGCCTATATTTTCCAGTTGCTCGTAAGCATCTGGCAAAATAATATCTGGTGTTACTCCCTTCAGTTGGGTAGAACCACCATTTACACGGTAGAACTTCTGTATGGTGAGTTTTAAAGAGCCTATGCCGGTATATTCGGCATCGCCGCCTTTGGCTTTGTTAAAAGCAGCAATAATCTGGTCGCGCATAGAGGCATTGACGAATTGGTCTAAAGACACCAGTTTTTGTACGGTACCTTTACCAAAGGTATTGGTACCGATAACCACTGCGCGACCATAGTCCTGCATAGCAGCGGCCATGATTTCTGAGGCCGACGCACTGCCGTTGTTGACCATGATAGCAAGCGGCCCTGTATACAAAGGCGCCGGATTCTGACTTTTCAGGGTAATGCTTTGATCGCCTTTACCCCGAACCTGGACAACGGGGCCCTTGCCTATGAATATTCCAGCCATATCCACTACATCGCTTAATGAGCCGCCGCCATTATTGCGCAGGTCCAGTACAATACCGTCTACTTTTTCAGCTTGTAGCTTTATCACTTCATTAGCTACGTCCTGTCCGCTACGTCTGCCGTCCGCTTCGCCGTCGAAGTTGGCGTAAAATTCCGGAAGATATATATACCCAATGCGTTTGCCTTTGTTCTCTATTATAGCCGATTTAGCCCAGGTGTCTTCCATGTCCACTTTTCCCCGTACTATGGGCACCACTTCTTTAGTACCGTCGGCATGTTTTACATGAAGGCGCACTTCTGTATTTTCGGGACCCCGTATGATCTTCACCACTTCGTCAGTTTCCATGCCTTCTACATCCACCGGCGCTTGTGCGCCCTGTGCTACTTTTTCGATAATGTCTTCGGCTTTTAACCGGCCTTGTTTCCAGGACGGGCTTCCGGTAATAATGGAAGTAATCTTGATTTTACCGTCTTCCTGTTGTTGCAGAGAAGCGCCAATACCAATGAAACGACCGGACATCATTTCATCAAATCTCTTTTTATCTTCAGGTGGTAAGTAATCGGTATGTGGGTCTTCCGAACCGGTGATGCTGTTCATGAAAAGAGAAAAGCGGTCGTTATCATTCAGCTTTTTTAGCCGCTTAAAATAACGGTCCTGTATTTTAGATACAGATTCCCGGGCTTCTTTTTCCAGTACGGCAAAGCTTTTAGCGCTATAGTTAGCCGAATCCTTCACTTTTTTATCCTCTGCTTCTTTCAGGTCCATATATTTAGCCAGCACCCTATATTTGAGCAGCTTGTCCCAGCGTTGCTTCAATTCTTCTTCGTTGTGGGCGTACGACAACTTCTTACCATCCAGTTCCACACTGTCGTTAGTGCTAAAGGTATACGGTTTCTGCAGCAGCTCTTTATAATACTGTTCCGCTTCTGCAACACGCACTACAAACAGCGAACTGATTTCGTCGTAAAAGGCCAGGGAATTGTTCCTGATCTGATCATCTATCTGGTCGCGGTATGCGCTTACTTTATCAATATCTGATTGCAGGAGGAATTTTTTTTCATAGTCCAGGCTTTCGAGCGTTTTGTCATAAACAGACATTGAGAAGGAATCATTTAAATCCCTTGGTGCAAAATGCCCTTGTTCGAGTACACCCATAATGGTATTAAGGATCGTTTGGTGCTCTGTACTTTCTTCACTCCGGTCAGATCCGCCCAGGTACCGGAAGGAGAAAAATACGCCCAGTACGGTAACAATTAAGGCCGGTATCAAAATTTTGTTTCTCATGAATCGCAACATAATCTGTATGAGGAATTTGTTTTCAGTTTAACGTCAAAAGCAAATGTAAAGTATTTTTGAGTTAAGAAAAGGCAAAGTATGGAAATACCCCTTATGAGGGTATAGACCATTTTAATGACCTGATTTGTGCTGAAAGTGTTTTTATTATGTGTATATGTATTTGTTATTTGTCTTTCTTAAGTTTATGTTATTCCTCTGTGAAATTGTTTGTTTTAAAAAGGAATGATAATTTGCGGCTCATTGATGAAAATTCTGTTTACAGCTAATCGTTTTCCCTATCCACCCTATCGTGGTGATAAATTGAAAATCTTTCACCTGGCCAGGCAATTGTCACGATACCATGAACTACACCTGGTTACTTTTCTGCAGGATAGTGGGGATGTTCGCTATTTGCCGGAGCTTCGTGATATTTTTACAGAAATACACCTGGTGCCTTTGCCCAAGGCCCGTTCCTATTGGCATAGTTTATGGACTGCTTTTAGAAAGGAGCCTTTCCAGGTTGGTTATTTCCGTTCAGTCCGTATGACGGAAATGATAAACGGGCTGAAGAGAAAGCACCGCTATGATGCAGTGCATGTACAACATTTGCGCATGGCCCAATATTGGGCGGACGATCAGACTGTACCCCGTATTCTGGATCTGCCGGATGCCTATTCTCTATATTGGAAAAGACGTGCTGAAGCCGCCAAAGGCTTGTTTAAGATATTTAACAAGGTTGAACAGCAGAGGGTATCGGATTACGAACAGATTCTCGAACAGTACGATCTGTCGCTGGTATGCTCTACGGAGGATATGCAGTATTTGCGCAGGGAAAAGGGAATTGCTAATGTACAGCTCTTGCCGAATGGGGTGGATCTTTCTACCTTTTCGGGAGCAGCACATGATTACAGCCAGGATTCGATATTGCTGTTTACTGGTAATATGGATTACGCCCCCAATGTGGATGCAGTGATTTATTTTGTTCAGGAAATTTTCCCGGAAGTGAAAAAGCGGGTGCCGGGCATTCGTTTTGTCATTGCGGGGCAGCGGCCGGTTAAGAAGGTGCGTGCCTTGGCCGCTGAAGACATTGTGGTAACCGGTTTTGTAAAAAATCTTTCCGAAGTTTATGCCGGGGCGGCGATTCTTGTGGCGCCCTTGCGCTTTGGGGCCGGCACACAGAATAAAGTACTGGAGGCAATGGCTATGGGCCTGCCCGTGGTGAGTCATGAGGTAGGTTTTGGCGGTTTAGGTATTCGTTCAGGAGAGGGCGTTTTATTAGCGCCGGATAAAGAGCAATTTATAGAAGAGTGTGTACGGCTGTTAAAAGCCGAAACGCTTCGGCGTACAACCGGAGAAGCAGGCCGTTCCGTGATTGTGAACCGATACAGTTGGGAGCAGATCGCCGCACAATTGGAAAAATACCTTCTGCAGGTCTGTAAAAATACCGGGGGGTGATCATTGCTGCATGAGAGATATCCAAGTTATCTGTCGAAGATGTAACTTTGCACTTTTATAAATATTTATGGAAAATACCTTTAATAAGTCGTTGCCCCTGGCTATAGGAAGTGATCATGCCGGATTTGACTATAAAGAGAAAATAAAGACCTGGTTAACACAGCAGGGTTGGCAGGTTGAGGATAAGGGGACATATTCGGTTGATTCGACAGACTATCCGGATTATGCCCATCCTGTAGCTGCTATGGTTGAAGAGGGGACTGCTGCGGCCGGTATCCTGATATGCGGCAGCGGTAACGGTGTTTGCATGACGGCAAACAAGCACAAAGGTGTGCGGGCTGCATTGTGTTGGCAGCCTGAATTGGCGGCCCTGGCACGTCAGCATAATAACGCTAATGTTTTGTGTATGCCTGAACGCTTTGTTGCCTATGATGTGGCCCAAAATATGCTAGAGACCTTCCTGGCTACCGAATTTGAAGGAGGAAGACATGAGCGAAGAGTAGAGAAGATTTAAAATGGCACCCGGAACGAAAGACAGGAATGCTTACTGCATACGTATTGGTAAAAAGCAAAGCCTAAAACCTGCAATACGTAAAGCGATAAATATACTTGACTGGAACATTAGCGATATTGTGGACACAGGTATCGCCAGTTACTAGTTTTATGCTTTCTGGCAGGGCGCTTTATTCCTGAAGAGCCTGAGCTTAAACCAATGCGTGGAGGTGGGAAAAGAAGCGGGCCTGGGATAGGTAGTATAAACCGGTGGCAGTATGAACTATATGGATCTCCGTTTTTTAATAAAAAATTAAGTTGAGCATAATAGATAAGTTTCTGGAGAAGCGCGGGCATGCCAATCCCAGTGCCGAAATGGGATTTACTGATCACATTGAGGCATTGCGCTGGCATCTGGTGCGCGCGTTGGCTGCTATTATTATATGCGCGATTGCCGTATTTATTAATATTGATTGGATTTTTACCCATATTATCCTCGGACCGGCCAATAAGGATTTTATCTCTTACCGGGTTTTATGCCAGCTGGGACATTGGATCCATGTAGATGCATTGTGTCTTGAGGCCGTAAAAATAAAATTTCAGAACACGGAGCTCTCAGGACAGTTTATGATGAGCTTTTCCGCTTCTTTTATGCTGGGATTTATAGTTGCTTTTCCCTATGTATTCTGGGAAATATGGAAATTTGTGAAGCCTGCGTTGAAGGAAAAGGAATTAAAACATGCCAAGGGCATCGTTTTTTGGTCTTCGGCCTTGTTTTTCCTCGGTGTGGCGTTTGCTTATTTCCTGATAGCTCCTTTTACTATTAATTTCTTTGCCGGCTACCAGCTGAGCCCCCAGTTTGAAAATATCATTACTATTGCGAACTATTACGATACCATGGGCGATCTGATCCTGGGCATGGGTATTGTTTTTGAGTTGCCGATATTGGTTTATTTCCTTTCTAAAGTGGGTATATTAACCCCTCGCCTGATGCGTGAAAAGAGGCGCTTTGCTATTGTTATTATTATGGTACTGGCTGCTGTCATCACACCGCCCGACTGGTTCAGTATTTTCCTGGTAGCCATCCCACTGGTATTTCTTTACGAAGCGGGAATCGTTGTCAGTGCGCGGATATTAAAGGAAAAGAAGGAAAAGGAAACCCTCGACTGGTAATCTTTCTGTTCTTATCGCGAAATAGGCAACCTGTTTTATAAAAATCAAATTTTCATCTGTTTGGCGTTATTTATCTTCGAACATACTATCTTGTGTCAAATTCTGCTATGAAGAAGAAAATTGCTTTAGTGGCTGGCGGTTATTCCGGAGAATATGTCATTTCACTGGGTACTGCCCGAACGATACAGGAGAACCTGGATAATAACCGGTTTGAAGTTTACCGGGTTGTTATAGAGCGTTCTTCCTGGTGGTATGAAGGGCCTGGCGGCGAGCGGATAGAGGTGGACAAAAACGACTTTTCGCTGCCCTTGACTAGTGGACGGGTGCATTTTGACGCCGCATTTATTGCTGTGCATGGTTCTCCGGGTGAAGATGGCCGTTTTCAAGGGTATCTGGATATGCTTGAAATTCCGTATACCACTTGCAACTCCATTGTGTCTGCAATGACCTTTAATAAAAACTTCTGTAACAGAATATTAAGAACATATAACATTGTACATATTGCGCAGTCTGTAGTTTTGTACAAAACTTCTAGCTACTCGTTGGGCGTAATATTGGAGAGCTTGAAATTGCCTGTCTTTGTTAAACCTAATGAGAGCGGCTCCAGTTTGGGGGTCAGCAAGGTTAGTGCACCGGAGCAACTGTTGAGCGCTATTGAAAAAGCTTTTACAGAAGATAACCAGGTACTTATCGAAGAATATATTAAAGGACGCGAGCTGACTATTGGTGTGTATGCCCTAAAAGGAAAGGTGCACACATTACCGCCCACAGAAATCGTCAGTAAAAACGATTTCTTTGATTACGAAGCGAAGTATACGCCGGGCGTTACCAACGAAATTACACCGGCTCCTGTTTCGTCAGCTATCCTGGACCAGCTGAACAGGAAGGCAGAGCATATCTACCAGGTACTGAATTGCCAAGGTGTGGTCAGGATGGATTTCATCCTGGAGGAAAAAACAGGAGAATTGTTCTTCCTGGAGGTAAATACAATGCCGGGACAAAGCGAAAATAGCATTGTGCCGCAGCAGCTCAGGGCAGCAGGAATGGATTTAATGAGCTTTTATGGCTCGCTACTGGAAGAAATATTGATAAAGTAATTTATTCTACTTACCCTGCGTCTGAATAGATTAATTTTTATTGCAATGTCGAGACCTATTTATAAAACTTTTGGTGGAAGTCTGGTAATTATTATCCTGATTTGCATAGCCTTGTATTGGTTGTTTTTCTCCTCACTAGGCTGGATTACTGCACATGGAAAAGAATTGCATGTTCCTAAATTGGAAGGGAAAAATCTGCAGGAGGCAATTAAAATACTGGAAACAGAAGGTTTTGATATCGAGGTGGATTCTACGTACAACCCGGAAGAAAAGCCTCTGCGCGTATTAGGGCAGCAGCCGGAGGGCGGTACAACGGTAAAGCAGGGACGGACTATTTTCCTCTTGGTTAATAAACAAAGCCCGCCCAACACACCTATGCCTAACCTGGTCAATATGTCATACCGGAGCGCAGAGTTACTGCTAAAAAGCACTAAACTGATATTAGGGGATACTATTCTCAAACCGGATATGGCGCAGGGGGCTGTATTAGCCCAATTGTTGGATGGAAAGGATATTCCGCCTGGGACAATGATACCTCAGGGCAGCCGTATTAGCCTGGTTATAGGCGATGGTCTAGGCAATAGACAGATCAATGTGCCGGACCTGACGGGGATGACCTATCCGGAAGCCGTTGCCGTATTGAGTGGTAGCAATCTGAATTATACCGTTGTTTTCGATGGAGATATTGTAGATACCAGTACAGCGGTAATATACAGTCAGATGCCCGAATCATTCAACGAATTCAATGAGACGAATAAGATAGCCGAAGGGGATAATATAGATATCAGGGTAAAACAGCAAATGGATGTGGAGTAAATTACTAATATGTTAAATGTTTGTGTAGTTAATAAAATTTGCTAATTATATTTTTCTTCTGTAATTTTGCTCTCCCTTAAAGGGAAAACGTACGTGCAAAAACTCTTTTGGTCCAGAAATTTTAAAATTTATTGCTAAACCTATCTCAAAAAGCCTTGCTTTTTGGGGTGGGATTATTTTGTTTTTTACAAATAACTAGTGTAAAATACTATGTCGAACGTCACAAAACGCACACAATCAGGGCGTGTTAACTTTGCTAAGATCCATGATGTAGCAGATTCTCCTGATTTGTTGGCCATTCAGCTCCAGTCATTTCAGGATTTCTTCCAGCTCGAAACCACGCCTGATAAGCGTGATGTAGAGGGCTTGTTCCGGGTGTTTAAGGAAAACTTTCCGATTACAGATACCCGTAACATATTTGTTCTGGAGTTCCTTGATTATTTCATTGACCCGCCCCGTTACACGATCGAAGAGTGTATGGAGCGTGGTTTGACTTATTCAGTTCCGTTGAAAGCCAAATTGCGTTTAAGTTGTAACGATGAGGAGCACGTTGATTTTGAGACCATAGTACAGGATGTGTTTTTAGGGAATATTCCTTACATGACCCCGAGGGGTACCTTTGTAATTAACGGTGCAGAGCGTGTAGTGGTATCTCAGCTACACCGTTCGCCTGGCGTTTTCTTTGGTCAAAGTACCCACCCCAACGGAACAAAGATCTATTCGGCCCGTGTAATTCCTTTTAAGGGAGCCTGGATGGAATTTGCTACCGATATCAACAACGTAATGTATGCTTATATCGACCGTAAGAAGAAGTTCCCTGTAACGACTTTGTTGCGTTCTATCGGCTACGAAAACGATAAAGATATCCTTAACCTGTTTGGAATGGCTGATGAGGTGAAGGCAGACCGAAAGTCGCTTGAAGCCAATATCGGTCGCCGACTGGCAGAACGTGTGTTGCGTAGCTGGACTGAGGATTTCGTGGATGAAGATACCGGTGAAGTAGTATCTATCGAAAGGAATGAGGTTATCCTGGAAAGGGATAGCGTATTGAGTGAAGACCACGTAGATACCATTATCGAAATGGGCGCCGATTCGATCTATATCCAGAAAGAAGAGCTGAGCGGAGACTACTCAATTATCTATAATACTTTAAATAAAGACACTTCTAACTCTGAGTTAGAAGCTGTTCAACATATCTATCGCCAGTTACGCGGTAGTGATGCTCCCGATGATGAAACAGCAAGGGGCATTATAGAAAAACTCTTCTTCTCAGACAAACGTTACGATCTGGGAGAAGTAGGGCGCTATAAGATCAACCGGAAACTCGGCCTGGACCTGGACAACGACAAAAAAGTATTGTCTAAAGAAGACATTATTGCAATTATCAAGTACCTGGTGCACTTGTCCAATGGTAAAGCCGAGATCGATGATATCGATCACCTGAGCAATCGTCGGGTTCGGACCGTGGGCGAGCAATTATATGCTCAGTTCGGTGTTGGTCTGAGCCGTATGGCCCGTACTATACGGGAGCGTATGAACGTGCGGGATAATGAGGTGTTCACACCGATCGACCTGATCAATGCGCGTACTCTGAGCTCTGTAATCAACTCTTTCTTCGGAACGTCGCAATTATCACAGTTCCTGGATCAGACCAATCCTCTTTCTGAGATTACCCACAAACGCCGTATCTCAGCGCTCGGGCCAGGTGGTTTGAGCCGTGAGCGTGCCGGCTTTGAGGTGCGTGACGTACACTACTCTCACTACGGACGCTTGTGTACCATCGAAACGCCGGAAGGACCTAATATCGGTTTGATCTCCACGCTTTGCGTACACGCCAAGATCAATGATATGGGCTTTATTGAGACACCTTACCGTAAAGTAAAAGACGGGAAGGTTGATCTGATAAACGAATTCTACCTGAGTGCTGAAGAAGAGGACGATAAGAAAATTGCTCAGGCCAATGTGCCTTTAGATGATAAGGGCTCATTCCTGGAAGAGAAGATTAAATCGCGCGAAACAGGTGATTTCCCGATCCTCGAACCGGCTGAAGTAGAATACATGGACGTGGCGCCCAACCAGATTGTTGGCTTGTCTGCTTCCCTGATTCCCTTCCTTGAGCATGATGATGCCAACCGTGCGCTGATGGGATCGAACATGCAACGTCAAGCTGTGCCGCTGGTGCGTCCGCAGGCGCCTATAGTAGGTACCGGTTTGGAGGCAAAAGCAGCCCGGGACGCCCGTATCCAGATCCATGCTGAAGGGCCTGGCGTAGTAGAATATGTGGATGCTAATGAAATTCATGTTCGCTACAAACGCGATGAAAAGCAGCGCCTGGTTTCTTTCGAAGATGATTTGAAAGTATACAGGCTGACAAAATATAAGAAAACCAACCAAAGTACAAGCATAAACCTGAGCCCGGCTGTGAAAAAAGGCCAACAGGTTAACGAAGGCGACTTCCTGACACAGGGATATGCTACACAGAATGGTGAGCTCGCCCTGGGACGCAACCTGAAAGTAGCTTTCATGCCCTGGAAGGGTTACAACTTCGAGGATGCTATTGTAATCAACGAAAAAGTTGTTCGCGAAGATTTATTTACTTCCGTACACATAGACGAATATGAGCTGGAAGTAAGGGATACAAAACTGGGAGAGGAAGAGCTAACGGCCGACATTCCCAATATCTCTGAAGAAGCAACAAAAGATCTGGATGAAAACGGCATTATTCGTATCGGTGCTCACGTTAAGGAAGGCGATATCCTGATCGGAAAGATTACACCGAAAGGAGAGAGCGATCCTACGCCGGAAGAGAAATTGCTGCGTGCAATCTTTGGCGATAAAGCCGGTGATGCAAAAGATGCATCCTTGAAAGCTTCACCTTCTGTGGAAGGGGTTATTATCGATAAAAAGCTATTCCAACGTGCTAAGAAAGATAAAAACGCTAAAGTAAAAGAGAAGAGCGAGCTGGAGAAAATCGAGAAGCTGCATAACCATAATGTAGAAGAGCTGAAGAAACTGTTGTTGGAAAAACTTTCCGTATTGCTGTCAGATAAAGCTTCGGCGGGTGTAACCAATACTTACGGCGAACCGGTGATTAGCAAGGGCGGGAAATTCAGTTCAAAAGTACTTATCTCTGTCGATTACCAGAACGTAAATCCATTAGGATGGACGGGCGAAGCGGATACAGATGACCTGGTTAACCAAATGTTGCATAACTACAACATCAAGTATAACGAAGAGCTGGGACGCTATAAAAGAGAGAAATTTAACCTTTCTATTGGAGACGAATTGCCAACCGGCGTATTGAAACTGGCCAAGGTTTACCTGGCTGTTAAGCGTAAGCTGAAAGTGGGCGATAAGATGGCGGGTCGCCATGGTAATAAGGGTATTGTTGCCCGCATTGTACGTGCGGAAGATATGCCATTCCTGGAAGACGGTACACCGGTAGATATTGTGTTGAACCCGCTGGGGGTACCTTCACGGATGAACTTAGGCCAGATCTATGAAACCATCCTGGGATGGGCCGGAGAAAAATTGGGTATGCGTTTTGCTACACCGATCTTCGACGGAGCTTCAGCTGATGAGATCAGCCACTATATAGAGGAAGCTGGTCTGCCAAAATTCGGACATACGTATCTGTACGATGGAGAAACCGGTGAACGCTTTGACCAGAAGGCGACCGTCGGTATCATCTATATGATCAAACTACACCACATGGTAGACGACAAGATGCACGCGCGTTCTATCGGACCATACTCGCTCATCACACAGCAGCCGTTGGGTGGTAAGGCGCAGTTCGGTGGACAGCGTTTTGGTGAGATGGAGGTGTGGGCACTGGAAGCCTATGGCGCCTCTAATATATTACAGGAATTGCTGACCATTAAGTCGGATGATATTGTGGGCAGGGCTAAAGCATACGAGTCCATTGTAAAAGGAGATAATATTCCTAAAGCCGGTATTCCGGAATCATTCAATGTACTGGTACATGAATTGCGTGGCCTGGGATTAGAATTGACTTTTGATAGCGAAAAGTAATTTTTGAGGCAGGGTAGGATGCTGAGAACATCCTATCCTGTTATTCATTAAAACATTTTTAAAATCTTTTTAAAAATTTCTTGCTGATATGGCAGTTAAAAAAGAAAACCGACCTAAATCCGGTTTTGATAGAATAACGATTAGCTTGGCATCTCCTGATGGCGTTTTAGACCGTTCTTATGGAGAAGTTTTAAAACCAGAAACCATCAACTACCGTACTTACAAGCCGGAAAGGGATGGCCTCTTCTGTGAGAAAATATTTGGCCCCGTGAAAGACTATGAGTGCTATTGCGGAAAATATAAGCGTATTCGTTATAAGGGTATAGTGTGCGATCGCTGTGGTGTGGAAGTTACTGAGAAGAAAGTAAGGCGCGAGCGTATGGGGCATTTAAAGCTGGTTGTGCCTGTAGTGCATATTTGGTATTTTAAAAGCTTGCCCAATAAAATAGGTTATCTTCTCGGTTCCAGTTCCAAGAAGCTGGAGAGTATTGTATACTACGAGCGCTATGTGATCGTGCAGGCGGGTGAGGCAGATGAGCTGGTGCGTCAAAAGTTGAGCCTGAAAGATAGCGAAGATACTTATATGGCTTTATTGTCTGAAGATGAGTACCTGGATATCCTGGATGCTCTTCCGAAAGAAAATCAATATTTGCCTGACGATGATCCCAACAAATTTATTGCTAAAATGGGTGCAGAAGCTGTTCAGGATTTACTGAGCAGGCTGGACCTGGATCAGCTATCTTATGATCTGCGTAATGCGGCTGCAAATGAAACTTCTCAGCAGCGTAAGCAGGAAGCTCTGAAACGTCTGGGTGTTGTGGAAGCCTTCCGCGATGCTAATACCCGTGTGGAAAACAGGCCGGAGTGGATGGTAATGCAATACATCCCGGTTATTCCGCCGGAACTGCGTCCGTTAGTACCGCTGGATGGTGGCCGTTTTGCATCATCAGATCTAAACGACCTGTACCGCCGTGTAATTATCCGGAACAACCGTTTAAAAAGATTATTGGAGATCAAGGCCCCTGAAGTAATCTTACGTAATGAAAAACGTATGTTACAGGAAGCCGTAGATTCCCTGTTCGATAACTCCCGTAAATCCAATGCGGTTAAAGCAGAAGGTGGCCGCGCCTTAAAATCCCTTTCCGATGTACTGAAGGGTAAGCAAGGCCGTTTCCGTCAGAACCTTTTGGGTAAACGTGTAGATTACTCCGGTCGTTCTGTAATCGTGGTAGGGCCGGAAATGCAATTGCATGAGTGCGGTATCCCTAAAGATATGGCTGCGGAATTGTTCAAACCGTTCATCATCCGTAAGCTTATCGAAAGAGGAATTGTTAAGACCGTAAAAAGCGCGAAAAAGCTGGTAGAGCGTAAAGAAGCTGTAGTATGGGATATCCTGGAAAATGTACTGAAAGGCCATCCTGTGTTACTCAACCGTGCTCCTACGCTGCACAGGCTGTCTATACAAGCTTTCCAGCCTAAAATGATTGAAGGTAAAGCCATTCAGCTCCATCCTCTGGTTTGTTCTGCGTTCAACGCCGACTTTGATGGTGACCAGATGGCGGTACACGTACCATTGAGCAATGCTGCTATAATGGAGGCACAATTGCTGATGCTGGCTTCTCATAACATTCTTAACCCCCAGAATGGTACGCCGATTACCCTGCCTTCGCAGGACATGGTATTGGGACTGTATTATCTGACAAAGGGTAAGAAAACCAATAAAGAAGAAACTATTAAGGGTGAAGGTAAAGCCTTCTACTCTGCCGAAGAGGTGATCATTGCCCATAATGAGGGTAGGGTAGATTTGCATGCCTGGATTAAGGTTAAGGTGAATATCCGTAATAAAGAAGGACAGCTCGAAAACAAGCTGATCGAAACCACAGTAGGTCGCGTGTTGTTCAACCAATTCGTACCTAAGGATAACGGTTTCGTAAATGCCCTGCTGACTAAGAAATCGTTAAGGGAGATCATCGGTGCTATCCTCAAGAATACCAATATACCGCAAACAGTAAAGTTCCTGGACGACACCAAAACCTTAGGGTTCCGCACGGCATTCCGTGGCGGTCTGTCCTTCAGCATTAACGATCTTACCATTCCCGAAGTAAAAGAGCAACTGATACAGAATGCTCAGGAAGAAGTGGACGAAGTATGGGATAACTACAACATGGGTCTGATTACCAATAACGAACGTTATAACCAGATCATCGATATCTGGTCGCGTGTAGATACCCGTGTAACAGAAACATTGATCCAGGAGATGGCAGCCGATAAACAAGGGTTCAACTCTGTTTATATGATGCTGGATTCCGGGGCCCGTGGTAGTAAGCAACAGGTAAAACAGCTGGCCGGTTTGAGGGGATTGATGGCCAAACCGCGTCGTAGCGGCTCTTCCGGATCAGAGATTATTGAAAACCCGATCCTGGCTAACTTTAAAGATGGTCTGAGCGTATTGGAGTACTTCATTTCTACCCACGGTGCGCGTAAAGGTCTTGCGGATACGGCATTGAAAACGGCGGATGCCGGTTACCTGACCCGTCGTCTGGTTGATGTGGCGCAGGATGTGGTGATTAATGAAGAAGATTGTGGTACATTACGTGGACTGGCTATTTCAGCGCTGAAAGATAACGAGGAGATCGTTGAACCTTTGTTCGACCGTATCCTGGGTAGAACTTCCCTGCACGATGTGTATCATCCGCATACCGACGAACTGTTGGTAAATGCAGGTGTGGAAATAGATGAGGATATTGCCAATGCTATCGAAGATGCCGGTATCGAGTCTGTAGAGATCCGTTCTGTACTGACCTGCGAATCGAAACGCGGATGCTGTGCTAAATGCTATGGCAAAAACCTGGCAACCGGGTACATGGCGCAGAAAGGAGATGCGGTAGGTATCATTGCCGCCCAATCTATCGGTGAGCCGGGAACACAGTTGACCCTTCGTACCTTCCACGTGGGTGGTACGGCGAACTCTTCTGCTATCGAATCGCAATTACTGGCTAAGTTTGATGGTACCGTGCAGTTTGATGGCTTACGTACTACCAAACATATGAATGATGAAGGCGAAGAGGTAAACGTAGTAATAGGTCGTACCGGCGAGGTAAGGATTATGGACATGGAAAACGACCGGTTACTGATCACCAATAACGTTCCTTACGGTTCTACCCTGAAAGTGAAGAACGGGCAGAAAGTGAAAAAGGGCGATCCGATCTGTGGATGGGATCCGTTTAATGCCGTAATCATTTCTGAGATCGAGGGTACAATAAGCTTTGACAGTGTTATCGAAGGGGTAACCTTCCGCGAAGAGGCCGATGAGCAAACCGGTCACCGCGAGAAAGTAGTTATCGAAACGAAAGACAAAACAAAAATACCTTCTATCGTTGTTGAGGGTAAAGAAAGTAAAACATACAACTTGCCCGTGGGCTCCCATATCGGTGTAAACCCGGGAGACAAAGTACGCCCCGGCCAGGTGTTAGTGAAGATTCCGCGCGTAATGGGACGTTCCAGGGATATCACCGGAGGTCTGCCCCGTGTAACAGAGTTATTTGAAGCGCGTAATCCTTCTAACCCTGCAGTTGTAGCTGAGATAGATGGTGTGGTAAGCTTCGGAAATATCAAGCGTGGTAATCGTGAAATTATGGTGGAATCGAAAGAAGGCATGGTGAAAAAATACCTGGTGCCTTTATCCCGCCAGATCACTGTACAGGATGGCGACTTCGTGAAAGCCGGTAATCCGTTGTCAGACGGGGCTACTACGCCTAGCGATATCCTGGCTATTAAAGGTCCGCACGCTGTGCAGGAGTACCTGGTGAACGAGATCCAGGAGGTATACCGCTTACAAGGGGTGAAGATCAACGATAAACACGTTGAGGTAATTGTTCGCCAGATGATGCGTAAAGTAAGAATTATCGACCAGGGTGATACCAAGTTCCTTGAGGACGATACGGTAGATAAGAACGACTTTATGATGGAAAATGACTGGATCTACGACAAAAAAGTAGTTATAGATGCCGGCGATTCCGAAAAACTTCATCCTGGCCAGATCGTTACTTTACGTGAGATACGGGAAGAGAATAGTAACCTGCGCCGGAACGATAAGAAAGTAGTGGAATTCCGTGATGCTAATTCTGCTACCTCATCGCCCTTATTGCTGGGTATTACCAAGGCTTCTTTGGGAACACGTAGCTGGATCTCTGCAGCTTCCTTCCAGGAAACAACCAAAGTATTGTCTACCGCGGCTATTTCCGGTAAGGAAGACAATTTACTCGGTCTGAAGGAAAATGTTATTACCGGCGGGTTAATCCCTGCGGGTACGGGTATCCGCGATTACAATGACATTATTGTCGGATCGAAAGAAGAGTACGAATTGCTGCTGGCCAGTAAAGATGTACTGGAATTTGATGAAGAAGAATAAGCAACCAGAATCATATTCATTAAAAACGGGATCAGTTTTAGCTGATCCCGTTTTTTTGTTGCCAAAGTTTTGGGCTTTTGTATAATGATGATTATATGAGTTCCCGGGTTATTCTACTTTTACCACAGGGGCTACCTTAACAGGATTGCCACTGCCATCTGTAATCCGCAACAGGTACATTCCGGGGCTTAACGCCGCCAGCGATACTTGGCTGGTATTTTTAACTACCTGTATGGTTTTACCATAAATGTCCGTCAAAATAACATGTACTGCCTTGGGCGATTGTATCGTGATCAAATCGTGCGTAGGGTTTGGATAAATAACCACACTATTGGCCCAATCCGGAACTTCAATCACATTGATATTCTCAACCCGGTATATATCAGAAGTGTCTTTACATCCGTTGGCGTCTTCTACCGCTACCGTATAATCGCCGTTGGCCACAACATCATAAGTTTGCGATGTTGCGCCCGGTATCGGTTCTCCATCAAGCATCCATTGGTATTGCGCATAGGTTAATGTAGTGCTCAGGGTAAAATTACTGATACTGATCTCGGCCGGGTCAATTTCCGGCGATACCAGGAAGGTGTCTATTAGTATGCAGCCATTAAATGCTTTAGCTATAACAGTATATTCCCCATTTTCGGTAGCAATCAGAGAGTCGGGAATGGACGAAGGACTATACTTAAGTACCCTGTTATTATTCAGGTCGCCTACAAATACATTGCCCCATTTGTCTTGCGTGATACTATTAGGTAGATTAAGCTGGTTTAAGGCTGGGCCCTGGCCATTACCGCCACCTATTGTGATGCCCTTGCCTAGTCCGCCGGGCCACATTTGAACCCTATGGTTGAAGTAATCTGATACGTAGATATTTTTCAACCCGTCTACTATCACACCTTCCGGATAACGCAATAGGGTATCGGCATCTCCACCCGTACCTATTGAACTGCCGGCTACGGTAATTCCGGAATTGCTGCCTGGTGCAAACATTAAGATCCGATTATTATTGAAGTCGGAAATATATACGTTGCCTTCTAAATCTACATCAACATATTGAATGTTTCCCGTTAAATTGTCGGCTAACAGATTGCCGCTTGTCGCATTCAGGGGCCACTGCAGAATTCTATCGTTCCAAGCGTCTGCGATATAAAGGTTGCCACTTGTGGTATCAAAGGAAACACCATTTGGGTTATCAAGTTGATTGAGAGCGGGACCAGGAGAGCCTGAAATACCTGCATAGTTAGTACCGGAAGTAGCGCCGATGCTCCATTTTATAACTCGATTATTGATTTTGTCTACAATATGCATATCCATATTTTTATCAAAATCGAAATCTCCTGGTCGGAATTTAGAAGCCGTCGGCGCATTAAAGCCATCGGCTATTATAGTGCCAATTGAGTCTCGCTGATACCATTTAAATATCCTGTGATTCTGGATATTATTATTATAAAATATGTCTGCTACATAAATAATACTGCTATCATCAACATGAAGTCCTCCTGGGCGAACCTGGCTTAATGCAGGTCCGCGGCCGTTCCCTCCGGCCACCAGTACGCCTTCTCCGGAGGTGTCCCATGTCTTTGTATAGGTCTGTATGAGGTTACCGTCTTTATACCATTCTATTTGGTACAAGCCAAAGTCTTCGGCCACCACTCTTAGGGTAACCGGTAGAAAACAAGCGGAGTCTGCTCTTAATTGCATACCACACGCCGACTGCGCCTGGCTATTATTATACCGGGCATATAGCAGGCTGATGATAAGTAGAAAGAAATATTTTTTCATAAAAACTGTTTTAATTGTGGATATTAAGGCCTGCTGTATGCTCTCGCAAGCCTTTTGCAGAGACACCATTGTTTATTGGTGCCGGACTTGTATGGGCAGCGCTACGCCGACTACTACCTCGCCTGATGCGTCTTTCAGCTGTATAGCCTTATTTTCTGCCATAGCTTCATCCAGTTGCTTGGGTTGGATAGCCCTGTTGATAGCATTGTCAGAAGATACACACCAATAGTTGTTATCGGCATCCTTCCAATAAATGGCATCTACTTCATTACCGGGTTGCATCTGGTCCATGTCCGATATGCCTGCAACCAGTACAATTCCTGAATTGCCGTGCATATCTGTCCATTGTTGGTTGCTCTTATCGTATTTGAAAATAGCGCCTGAAGGCTTACCATTCAGATCAATCAGGTTGAAAACAAAGCCACCGCGCGCATCCACTATAGTTGCCCTAATAGCAGGGCTCTGCACCTGGTAAGCTTTTTGTAGCACAAATCCGGAAGTAGTGATTTTGGTGCCTGGCGCCGACTGCTGAGCTAACAGTAATAAGGGAGCCATAAAACAAGCTAACACTAAAGAAACTTTCCTCATAATCATCTTTTTTTGAGTGTTAAGAAATAAATGCGCTTACTGTGGTGCTCTGTTTGGTATATGGTGTTGGTTTACAAAAGATAAGGAAAGGGCGTGTTGTGGCGAATGGAGTTCCGGTTTGTATAGGGGAGTAGGGTAGGTCGGTACTTTAAGTACATCTGAAGAAGGTTATAGTTTGAATAGATGTGTAAAGGCTCTGTTATGGAAAGCTGAAACTATTGTTAAGATGTGCAGTTTGCCAGATTTATAGAATTGTAAGCGGCTTTTAGGAAGGAGCTTTATTCAGCGAGGGGAAACCTAGTGGTAAGTTGTAATAGATAAGTTGAGCATAACTTGTCGCCTTGAACATTCTTAGTTACCTAACAAACAGGCGATTGTAGCTTTTCGGTTTTGCCTTTTCACTCCTTAACACTAGAGGCAATGAATATATATAGCTGTTCATATAAACTAGAAATAGGCAGTCCTACAATAGCAGGTTGCCTATTTTCATATTGGGTTGTGGGCTTCTGTCATTTGTCATAAAACCAAAGAGGGCCAGCCAACCGGCCGCCCTCTTTCCAAACCACACCTATGCAAGAAATATTTTTACTAATGTCCCATTAAGCATGCTTGTCGCCTCGAAAACTCTTAATTATTTAATGGACAGGCGATTATCGCTTTTGGGTTTTGCCATTTAGCTTTTAACTTAACACTAGAGATCAGTAATAGTGTACACTACGGTAGCTGTAAAGGTACCCTGGGCCAGACTGGCTACTG
>JBEBWN010000031.1:0-18344 GCA_040392235.1 Taibaiella helva
TTTTTGCCATAGACAATGATACATAGCAAAAACCTTTTTTATTCGGAATCGCTGTCAAATATGGGAATCCCTTATTTTTTCCATCGTTTTTTGTATTTTTGCTTTTTTAAAAACAAAAAGATATAGATCTCATGGGAAGAGGCGACAATCGTACAAAAAAAGGAAAAATATTTACAGGGTCTTATGGCGTTGTTCGCTCGGCCAGAACCAAAAAGGCTAAAGCAGGAACTGCTGCAGCTAAAAAGACGCAAGGTTAATGTAAAAGACCTTCCCGAAAAGGAAGGTCTTTTACATTAAGCAGGTATTAACGCAGAACCTTGTGCATTTTTTCAGGAAAGGTGTATTTTTGCTTATTGTTTACAACCTGTAATAGCCATATACAATGCAAAATCCTTTATATCGTTTAAAAGACTATATTGAATGGCAGGCATTTGGAGTATGTAGCGCTATTGGAGAAAAACTGGGTATAGCCACTTCGCGTATACGGCTCTGGTTTATATATGTTTCTTTTCTTACATTAGGTTCTCCTATTGTTATTTATATGATCCTGGCCTTTTGGATGAACATCAAAAGGTATATTTGGTTGAGCAGACGCAATCCTTTGCGTTGGCGGTAAACCATAATATAGGTGAGCCCCGATCCCAGGTGCTCGCGCTATTTTAACTCTATAATTCTCCCTACAATTATTTATTCTTATTGTCCAGTCTGTCTGTATGCTTGCTGGCTAGCTGATTATCCGTGTAGTGCTATAGGAAGTACCTTTAAAAAAACTAATCAGTTCGCCTGCTTCATTAAAGGTTTGAATATGGTAAAGGCCGGTCCTGTTACCTTTATGCACCTCTTTCGCTTCCACCACTAAAAGGTCTCCTGCCTTTGCAGGCCGCGTAAAAGATATGGAAACATCCAGTGCCACGGTGATAAAGCCGTGGGTATTGCAGGCAAAGGCAAACGCCGAATCTGAAGCAGAGAAAAGAACACCGCCATGTATAGAAGCAAAACCATTGAGCATGTCTTCTTTAACAATATAATGCAATTTGCAGTATCCTACAGCTATAGTATCCACTTTTAACCCCAGCCAGGCAGAAAAGCGGTCTTCAGCCAGCATGCGGTCTAATATTTCCTGGGGGCTCAATGACATGTGTATGTGTTTAAGATCTGTAAATAACTACAGATGCCAGTAATAAAGAAAGCCCTGAAGAGCAATGCACCAGGGCTTAATATTATTACAGGAACAGCTGATGCTGTTAATCTGCTTTGGGCTTCCGCATAATGGCAATCGCTTCAATAACAAAGCCACCTATAATAAATATAGGTGCTAAAGTGATCCTACGGAAACTATAGATTTCATTCTCATTAAATACATTCGGATCTGCACTTTTTCCGCCTGCCATCAATATAAAACCGAGGAGAATAAGTGCCAAGCCGGCAAACATGATGTAATAGTTGACCTTGTCAAACAGGAACACCGGGGTGTTTTTATTTTTATTGGAAGTATTTACTGCCATAGCGATTATTTTATCGTGACAAATATAGGCTTTTGTTTAGAAATATGGTGTTTGTAGAGAAAGAATAGAGCTTGCAAAGGGAAAATGAAATCATCAAACCATAATTCTTTTATATCCTTTGCAGATTAGTTAATACAGGTCATCCAGTTTTAACTTCAAATATTTAATAACCGAACGATGCGTACTAAGTACAGAGATGAGTATGCCGAGAATTAATATACTGACGACCAGAAGGATTAAAGAAAAATAGTCACGAATAGAACGCAGCTCTTCAAATACCGATTCCGCAAAATAGATAAGGACGAACAGTCCTATAATGGCTACCAAGCCGCTGATCAATCCCGAAACCAGTGCTTTAAGATCAAAAGGCCGGGCTATGAACCAACGCGTAGCGCCCACCATTTGCATTGTTTTGATCAGCAAACGGTTACTGAACATGGCCAGTTTCACTGTATTGTCAATAATAATAACAACAGCAACGAATAAAATAAGAGCTATAATACCCAATACTATACCAATCTTACGGAAATTGGCATTCATTTGATCTACAACAACCTTTTGATAACTTACTTCGCGCACAATATTACTTTGCATTAAAAACTGCTGAATCCGCGCAATGCTATCCGTATTAACATATTCAGAATGAAGTTTTAATTTAATGGAGGTGTATAAAGGATTAAAATCCAGCAATTCCGTAAAATCTTCACCCAGGTCTTTAGACACTTCCTTAGCAGCATCCTCTTTGCTGACATATATCGTTTTACTGACGAATGGTTGCTTTTTCAATATAGCTTCCAGTTCTTGCGCCTTTGTTTCTCTTGTATGATCGTGCAGGATTACCTGTAACTCAATTTGCTCTTTAAAAAACCGGGAAAGAGAACGACCGTTTATAGCCAGCCAGCCAATTGTTCCCAACAGGAAAAGTACCAGCGAAATACCAATTATGGAATATATATAAGAGGGTGCTTTCTTCATTTTCTATTTATAAATATGTACGGTGCAAGTACTCCGGGATGCTTTTTAAAGACATCTTCATTCTAAACTTGCAAAAGTAAAAATTAGATCGTAAAGCATTGTATTTAATTTAAAAATTTGCTAGTTCCTTACTTAAATCGCAAAGCTTTTACAGTACTGGTTGCACGCACCACCAAAGAGGGCAGAAGCATAATACAGAAACAAACGAATAAGGTACCCAGATCAATAACAAGTATATGCCAGGGAACGATCTTGATCGGGGCATACTGCATATAGTACGCGCTCTCGTCCATTTTTATAAAATGGGTATACTGCTGCAAAAGACAAATCCCGGTTCCCAGCAGGGTACCCCATAAAATACCCCTACTTGCCACCAGGCCGGCATGATATACAAATACCATTTGCAGTTTGCCTGGTGACATACCCAGGGCGGTCAATATACCGATCATAGTCGTCCTTTCCATTATGAAAATGAGTAGGGCAGTTGTCAGGTTAATCGTCGCCACTATTGTCATAATGATAAGAATAATATAAGCATTGGTATTCATCAGGCTGAGCCAGTTGAATATATTAGGATATAATTCTTCTATCGTTGTATGGGATAAGGGTGGTTCCAGGTACTTTTGGTATATCTTATCTGCAATGCTATTCGCTTCGCCGTAAGAGCGAACATGCACCTGGTAGCCGTTAATAGCCTGGTCATCCCAATTACTGATCCGGCGAAGCAGTCGAATATCGCAGAGGGCAAAAGAGTTGTCCACTTCTTCCATGCCAGTATGAAAGACCCCCGCTATCTGTAATTTCCTGATCCTCGGAAATTCCTGTTCGGCGTCAACAAAATAAACGACCAGGGAATCCCCTATTTTTAAGGCTAATTTGTCCAGGATAGTTGAAGACAGTATTACCTGGTGAGCGTAATCCTTTGCCGGGAAGTGCAGCGAATCGCCTTTAAAGCTAATGGCATTATTACTGCTGAAGCTATAGTGGCTGTCAATTCCTTTCAACTTAATACCCTGCATTGTTGTTGCAGAGCTGAGGATAGCTGCTTTAACGGCGAAAGGTTGTATATCTACAACGCCGGGCACAGAACGGATGTTTTCAACTAACGGAGGGTTATAAGTAAAAGGGTCGGGGGTTATTATGGATGTAGGGTTAGGATTAAAAGGCGCTATCTGAACCTGTCCCCAGAACACAAACATTTTTTCTTTAATAGTTTCTTTAAAACCAAACACCACGGCAACAGCAATGATCATAACTGCTACGCTCAGCGAGGTTGCAATAGTTGCCAGCCGAATAATAAACCTGGAAAACGAGGCTCTAGGATCATTGGCCACACGCCGGGCCATGAAAAACGACAGATTCAATATGGTGTTATTTTTGTAAAACAGGTAAGCATTAAAAGCCCGATTTTGACAAAAATAAAATTATCCTGCTAAATCGGCAATTCTTTACCTATTGCCCTGAGCACCTGGTCTAAACTACCAAAAGGATTCGGTATCAATGTTTATCTTCGCGACATGACTTTTCTTATTATTGCCATTACTGTCGGTATTTCTTTGTGGGCGTTTAGCAACCAGAAGCTAATGACTGATCTTTTGTTATGGCCTGCCAGGATGCATAACCCAGCGCAATACTACAGGCTACTTACCGCAGGCTTCGTGCATGCAGATACTATGCACCTGGTGTTTAATATGATCACCTTTTACTTCTTTGCAGGCCTTCTCGAAGCAGAAATAGGTACAGCAAGGTTTATTATATTATATTTAGTAGGCATTATCGTATCGAGTTTGCCCTCCTATTTTAAGAAAAAAAATGACCCGGCCTACCGCTCTCTCGGAGCATCGGGGGGCGTTTCGGCTATTATATTCGCCACTATTTATCTTAGTCCCTGGAATAAGATATACCTCTTTTTTGCAATAGGTATGCCCAGTATTATTTTCGCCGTTCTGTACCTGGCGTATACGGGATATCTTGCCCGCAAAGGCACGGGCATCATCAATCATGATGCACATTTGTGGGGGTCTCTATTCGGATTTGCCTTTATGCTTATAGTAGATCCAACTCATGGCCGATACTTTTTCAACCAATTATTAAATCCTCATTGGTAACACCGCCAGCAGTTGATGAATAAAACATTATCCCGATGTCCTTAAACTTTTACATTTCCGCTTAGTCAGAAGGCGGTAAAAAATGTATTTGTAGATGGACGAAACTTACGCACCTTATCATGTTTACAAGCCGGTAGCAAAAAAGTTAATGCGTTTACTGCTTCCCTACGAAGAATGTTTGGCCACTATTGTGAAGCAACCTGATTCCTTTTGCTTGTATACCAAGGCCCAAAAAGGGAAAGACGCTGTTCTTTTTGCGGCAGTTCAAATTGTAAAGAATGGCGTTGCTTTTACAGTGTATAACCCGGACCGGCATACAGACATTTTTAACTACTTACCCAAGCAGTTGAAACGTAGTTACCAGGGTAGTAATCGTTTCCTGATTACCAAGGTCAGTGCCGAACTGATCCGCGAATGCCAGGAGTTGTTATCCGCATTGTTCGGATTATATCACCTTGGAAAATTTTATCATGCTTACAATCAATAGTCGGAATAAAGCATTTACCGGATCAGGGTCACGTCCCCTTCCTTTTTGAGCTGCCGGCCCAAATCCGTTACCGCATCAATAGTATAGAGGTACACGCCCATGGGTTGCGGCACCCCTTTAAAGCGGCCGTCCCATCCTTCATCAATATCATTACTTTCATACAGCAGGATTCCCCAGCGGTTAAATATGCGGAAGCTGTTCAGCCGGGCTATTCCTCTGCGCGATGGCCTGAACCGGGCCACTTCCCCGCTTCCGGAAGGCTGAAAGGCATTGGGTAGGTCTATTGTGGTTTGCGCCACCAGTACATCCAGCGAGTCGGTCAGTCCGCAGCCCTTTTCTGTTGTCGCCGTTACATAATATCTTGTCCGCACTTCTGGACTGGCATAAGGATCTGCAACCTTAGTGGCATTCAGGCCCGAGGGAGGAAACCATTCGAAATAAGAACAATTGGAGACCGGCACTATGTGATAAGATTCACCTGGGTATAACATTACACTGTCGGGCATCGTCAATACTGCCGCGGGCAGCGCTGTTACAGATATTTGTTGACTGTCTACACATCCATGGTCATCCTTTACCAGTAATCTATAAGTTGTAGTGGTTTGCGGACTAGCCTGAACTATGGGCCCTGTTGTATCGCTTAGGCCATAATTCGGCGACCAATTATATTCCTGCCCGCCACTGGCTTCCAGGCGAACAAAGCCGGGAATACAGTATGCTGTATCCTTTGTATTTACGCGGCTAAACCCGGCAGGATACACAACAATGCGGATACTATCCGTCGCACTACAACCAATATCGTTTGCAGCCGTTACCCGTATCACCTGCGTACTATCGCCCCAAAAGGCATTATTAGCCCCCTGGTTATATAACAGGTCTTTAGCCGGTGTCCAGGTATAGCTAAAAGATGCACTGGCCGGAGTAGTTACTGCATACAAAATAGCTGTATCGTAACTGCATATCGTTGTTCTGTCTGCAACTATACGAAGCGCTACGGGATTAGGCATCATCTCAATGTTCAAACCGGCAATGCTATCCCGGCAACCCGGATAAGAGGCTGTCAGGTAGTATTGTGTGCTCGTAGCCGGCCGTATTACCGGGTTCCTAATCAACGAATCTGATACACCCTTTGTTGGTGTCCAGGCATAAGTGTATTCGTCGCTACCGTCCACCATCACCTGTACCGATTGTCCTTCGCAAATAACTGTATCCTTATTCCATAAGGTAAAACCTTGCAGGCTATGTACAAATATCGAATCTTGTGTGCTGCACATCGTGGGGTTATTCCCCTTGGCAGTCACCACATACCATTGATCCTGCCTTGGTGCTGCCACCGGTTGGGCTATTGTATTATCCGTCAAACCCTGGACGGGTGTCCAGCTAAACTCATATTTCAGAGAGGGATCACTATTAGTTAACGTAAGCATTAATTGGGTTCCGGTGTTAACACAGGTATTGGTCGAATCGGGTAGGGATAAAACCGGGGCTGCTACTGCATTAAATGTCAATTTATCACTGATGGCCTGCTGATTGTCACAACTATCGGTCAATGTATTACCATCAGAACCTCGTTGTGCCCATAACGTGTATGTTCCGGAAACGGTTACTGGCTTTTCCAATACAATATGGATGCTGTTGGTATAGCCGGATGCGCAGGATGTTGCGCTGGCTTGTGCAACACCTATCGGACCCGGCCCGGTTATCCGGAAGTCAGAACCGTCTGTTGCCACCGAATTGCATTTTACCGGGAGGTCGGTTTGCAAAGTAAGTGTAGTGCAGGCAAAACTGGCATTTTTATATTGTACACCTGCTCCTACCACAAAGGTAAGCGAGTCGGGAGGTGCCAGCGGTGTATTACAAAGATTAAGTAGCGTATTATTGTCCGTACCTTTTTGGGCATAAAGCGTGTAATTACCTGCGATCAAACCGGAAAGAAACTCAATTTTGATATCTTTAGTGTATCCGTTAGCGCCCGAACAATTAATGCCTTGGGCACTCTTGATGCTGCCAGCCGGTTTCAGAAAAAAATCAGAGCCATCGGCCGCTATTGAGTTGCAGGAAACAGCCGTATTCAAGTGCAAGATCACCGAACGACTGCTCTCACAAGCGCTTTCGGACGATAATGAACTGAATTCTGCAGGGTTATTGTCAACAAATTGGGCAGTAGTACCACTAAAATCGATTGTAAAACCGGAACTGGGGCCGCCGCCGGTACCATAATTATTGATCATAATGAGGTACACATCGCCGGCAACAGCATCAATTTTCTTCAGGAAAGAACTTCCGGTCGTCCCTGCCATTACATTGGTCAGCGTAGAAGTTGTATTAAGTCCCACAATACCGTTGTTGAAAACGGGCTGATTATTATTAAAATTGCAACGTACGATCTGCGATTGCGTCAATTTATCGCATTGCCCCCCTGTAATATTAGCAATGGCAAAATCATAATCATCGGCAACAGCAACAGGCGTAATGGTAAACACGATACTGCCTGCAGTTTTAACGGCTAGCCTTAACCATACCGAATTAGTTTCATTACTGCCGCAAGGTGTTGTCGAAAGGTCCATTACTGCGCCAAAGCCCTGGTAACTATATGGAGTAAAAAACGTATTGCCACATAAGGGCAATGCGTTGCAGGGGTCCTGTTCGGGTTGTTTAGCAGGAAGTAATTGTGCTGTGGCGGCAAAGGGCTGCAGCCATATCAACAAAATAATATAACGAATGTATAGATCGAAGCGTTTCATTGTTAGTTGCTGACACAAATATAATGCCTTTACGAATACATTAATAGTCTACCGGTGATTAAAGCGTCAGGTCCTGTAGAACACCCTACGCCTTCATTGTTTTGCTTATCCACAGGTATTGCCAGACGTATTTTTTGGCCGTGGTTTTTTCTTTTCCGGCTTCTTTTGTTGCTTTGCACAACTTTTATCGAATATTGTACTATGCGCATACTCATTAAAAATATAAGTAAAATAGTTCAGACAGAACAAACGGTCTCCCAGAAAACAAGGGTTAACGGGAAAGCGATGCATATTTTACCGGAGATAAGTGATGCATGGTTGCTTATTGAGAATAAAGTGATACACAGTTTTGGACAGATGGCCGATTTGCCTTCCGATATTTCCGCGGATGAAATCGTGGATGGAAGCGGGCGTATTTTATTACCTTCCTGGTGCGATTCGCATACGCATCTGGTATTCGCCGCGCCAAGGGAGCAGGAATTTGTAGACAAAATTAAAGGCCTGAGCTATGAGGAGATAGCGCAACGGGGAGGTGGCATATTAAATTCCGCTGCAAGGTTAAACGAAACGGGAGAAACTGAACTGTATGATCTGGCTTTGCAACGTTTAGAGCATGTTATAGCACTGGGCACGGGTGCAATAGAAATAAAAAGTGGTTATGGGTTATGCCTGGAAGGCGAGATGAAAATGCTCCGGGTAATCCGGAAATTGAAAGAAAGCGGGTTAATCCCGGTTAAAGCAAGCTTCCTGGCAGCCCACGCCTTCCCTCTTGCTTATAAAAATGACCATGAAACGTATATAAAAATTATCATTAACGATATGTTGCCTCGTGTCGCGGACGAGGGACTGGCTGACTATATGGATGTTTTTTGCGAAAATGGATTTTTCTCTGTCGATGAAACAGCGCGCCTGCTGGAAGCAGGCTGGAAATATGGCCTGAAGCCCAAGATCCACGCCAACCAATTGTACCGTTCGGGGGGGGTGCAGGTAGGTGTACAGCATCATGCAATCAGTGTAGACCATCTGGAGAGTATGGGCGAGGAAGAGATAGAAGCTTTAAAAGGCAGTTCTACCATCCCGACTTTATTACCCGGTGCGGCGTTTTTTCTTAATATGCATTACCAGCCTGCCCGTAAACTAATTGATGCTGATCTTCCGGTTGCCCTGGCCTCCGATTATAACCCCGGATCCTGTCCATCAGGCAATATGAATTTCCTGTTGTCATTGGCCTGTACCCAATTGAAAATGACACCCGAAGAGGAGATCAACGCCCAGACCATCAATGGAGCTGCTGCTATGGAACTAGAACAGGAAATGGGCACAATAGCCGTTGGCAAACTGGCAAGATTGATTTTGACCCGGCCGGTTCCTTCTTTGGCATACCTGCCTTATAGTTTTGGAGAAAACCTGGTGGAACGGGTTTTCTACTAATATATTAATATTACGTTTATTATCCGGATGAATGGCGCCGCTCTCTTAACGCTGCTTTTCCTCTTCTTTCTATGCAGGTCCTCCTGTCCAGACCTGCATAGAAAGAAGTATACTTGAATCGAATGCTGTTTTGCTTTCCTGCCAGGACGGATATAGTTACTGTCCCCGTTTAAGCGTCCGGGTGTGCATCCGGTTATTGATCATGCCATCTGTGTACACTTGTACCATGGCTTGCCAAAGACGCATACTTTGTCTTATTTCAGCGGTCTCCGAAATCTGTTGCGCTATATTATGGCGTGCCAGGCTGTCCTGCGGATAAAGGTAGGCCTCCCGTATCTTGCTGTCCGATATCTTAAGCCGGTACCCTTCATTGATCCAATCGTATACCGACGATAGGCAATTGAGCGCAAACCTTGGGGCCTCCGGCCGAAAAGCGCTATTGCCCAGGGCAAAGAACGGTTTATCGTAACCCAGGTAATCCAATATCGTTGGCAGCAAGTCTATTTGCTGCAACAGAGCGGGATTATACCCGCGTAACAGGGTATCGCCGGGAGCAAAAAGAATAATAGGTATCTGGTAGCGCCCTGCACCATTGTAGTAGAAATCACTTGAAGCCACCGGCGAGCTATGGTCGGCGGTAAGCACAAATAAAGTATTACTGTACCAAGGTTCATTCTGCACCGCTGCAAAAAAGCGGGAAAGGGCATAATCAGTATAACCTATAGTTTCGTGTATGGGTAAGCTACCTTTCGGAAATTTTCCAGTGTACTGCTGCGGTATGGGGTAGGGATTATGCGAGGTGGCTGTGAAGAGCGCCGTATTAAAAGGCTGGGGCATTGTTTGCATTTTACGGGCGAAAAACTGGAGAAAGGGCTCATCAAAAATACCCCAGCTGCCATCATAGTCTTTTTCGTTATTATATTCGCTACGCCCGTAATACGCGCCGAAGCCGGCAGACCGGGCATAGATATCGAAGCTCATGGTACCATTTGTGCAGCCATGAAAGAAAGCCGTATGATATCCTTGATGCTCTTTTAATAATGCCGGCAAAGAGGTATATAAATTATTACTGTACACTGACGTTGTAATTGGCTCTTCCAGCAGGCCGGGAATGCCAGATAGGATTGCGGGTATGCCTTCATTCGAATGCAGGGCATTGGCGTAGGCATTTGTAAATGTCAGTGAACGATCCATCAGGCTATCCAGGAAAGGAGTATAGCTGGTGCCAGGGCCCAACCGGGTAAACTCTTTAGAAAAACTCTCTAATATAAGATAAACTACATTTTTACGCTGGAACCGCTGGTCGCTATGGTATTGTTTAACCGGCTGCACAATTTGCCGGGCCTCTTCCATGGGCATATAATGCACTTCTTCTAATTTATCGCCTTGCAAGGAGTTTATTATACTGAATGGCGTGTTTAATACGATACCCGTATACTGTGGGGCAGTAACCTCAACTGCATTACGTATATTAATAGGCACCAACTGAAGT
The DNA here is from genome assembly GCA_040392235.1 of Taibaiella helva. Taxonomy (GTDB): domain Bacteria; phylum Bacteroidota; class Bacteroidia; order Chitinophagales; family Chitinophagaceae; genus Taibaiella; species Taibaiella helvus_A. Next base: position 10,743 of record JBEBWN010000031.1, read on the forward strand.
CCCCCCCTTATGCCTGTAACTATCAGGGGCACAAATATAAATAAGGACAAAGCCCGTCCGTACCAATAGGCGCGTGTAGATGTTTGATTCAGATTACCTGCCTTTCGTTGCCACAATCGCTCTATCAAAAGATAGCATTTATTCATTAGTACAATAAACGCAATAGTTAGCAGGAAAAGATACCAATAAGTTAAAAGGAAGTCAGGAAGAAGACTGAGAAAATCCCCTTTCCGAGATATCATATCCAAAATATCTGCTGTAGCCCTCTTATGATTAAACCGGAAATAGATCCAGTCGCTCGCTTCAAATGCAAACGCCAGTCCATTGACCAGTAGAAAAAGAACCTGTGAAAACTTTTTTAAGACCGCAGTCCTGGGGGGGAAGGGACTGAGTAAAGCAATAAATATCCAAACGCTGTTCAGCAACAACAAAACGGAAAGATCAAACCGTAATCCTTTCCAGAACAGCCAAAGCAGGTCCATGCGGCTCAACCCCGCAACAAGAGAAATGTTAAAAAGAATGAACAATACCCGAAAACAGGTGTAATAGAGTAAAAGTAAGCACAGGTGGTTCAGTATCCTGAAAAATTGCAACCTTAATCCAGAAAATATCTCCATGCGTAGAAACCGAAATGTATCTGATCCAATAAAATGCTGTAAAGTTACAGGTTGAAGGCTTTAGCTGTTGTAGAAATTCGGGGCCCCTTATGGCGTAATGCACATTTTATTGTATGTCGAAATATTTTTGTGTTTGTTTTTTTCACTCCTGTCTTTTTCTTCTAATTTGCAAATCAGCCCCTGTTCAAGGGGGAATAACTTAATATATTTTATCCCGACAATATGATAGTCGAAAATGCCCCTGGTCCGGATCTTTCCTTAATGAAGAAGATGATTAATATGCTGGCGCATGATATTAAAAATCCTCTGAGCAATATATTGCTTTCTGCCGCGCAATTTAAGCTGGACAGCCTTCCCGATAAAGAAGATACAAGTTTTTATATAGACATTATTGAAAAAAACTGTGCTAAGATCAATAACCTTCTTACGGTTATACTCGATAGCATTTATATGGACGATCCGGATTTGCAGGATTGCAATCTTACTTCGTTATTAGAAGATAGCCTGCAACTGGAGGAAACGCGTTTGCAGGAGAAGAATATTATCCTTCATGCCGATATAGAACGAGGTATTCATACACGGATCGATACAGCGATGATAAAATCGGTATGGTCATGCCTGATTGACAATGCTGTTGAAGCCATGCCGGTGGGGGGACAATTATACATTCATCTATACCGGCAAGCCGAATGTATCAGCATTGTGTTGCGGGATACCGGTGCAGGAATGGTTGACACATTACCTGGCCAGGCCTTTATGCCTTTTTTCTCAACAAAAGAAAGGCATAAAGGCCTGGGGTTAACTTATGCAAAAAATGCTATGGAAACGCTTCAGGGTAGCGTCAGGTTAGAGCAACTGCCGGGCGAAGGATTAACGGCAATATTAACCTTACCTCCACATTCCTGAGTCCGCAGAGGCTTATTATTTAATTTGCATCATTCTTAATTTATTATATAATGTCTTCCGGTCTATATTGAGGATTTCTGCCGCTTTGGTTTTATTAAATTTTACTTGCTTTAATACTTCCATTATTCTCTTATGTTCTCCAAGTGCCGCAGCGCTTTTCAGGCTATAGGGATCTTCGCCGGGTAAGGCCAGTGGGTCCTGCTTCGCTGTTTGCCGCGACAAGTCCTGCTGGATGCTCCGTATAACCTGCGAATTGAGTAATTCCAAAGGCAATACCGTTTTCAATACCTCTTTACCTTCTGGCGTAAGCAGGCAAGCTCTTTTAACTACGTTCTTCAATTCCCTGATATTGCCGGGCCAATGATAATGCTGAAACAATTCCAAAACCGGTTCGGACAATCCTTCAATATGCTTTCCGAGTTCCCTTGAGGCAGACTTGATAAAGGTATCAATAAAAATCTCCAGATCCTCGCCTCTATCTCTCAAAGGTGGCACTTTCAGGGTAAACTCATTTAACCGGTGATAAAGGTCTTCTCTGAAACTCTTATTCTGTACGCGCTCATACAGATTTTCATTAGAAGCAACAATAATCCGGATATCTACTTTATGATCTTTAATAGCACCTACTCTCCTGACCGACTTCTCCTGGATAGCCCTTAACAGGTAAACCTGGATTTCATACGAAAGATTACTGATTTCATCCAGGAATAAAGTGCCACCCTGCGCTTGTTCGAAAGCACCTGTTTTGGCCTGAGTAGCGCCGGTAAAAGCACCCTTCTCATGCCCAAACAACTCACTTGCAGCCAATTCCTTCGACAGACTTCCGCAATCTATTGCTACAAAAGGGCCTTCCTTACGCTTACTTTTTTTATGTATCAGGCGGGCCAGTGCTTCCTTACCGGTGCCGGTTTCACCATACACAATTACACCAAAATCTGTAGGAGCAACCAGTTCTACATGTTCTAGCATATCCTGCGCCTGCTGGCAAACACCCGTTACATACCGTTCTTCCCAGGTTTCGGCAGGCCGGGGCATATGCAATTCATCGCGGATGCTCTCGGGCCGGGGCATATTTCCTTCCGCCGCCGCTTTGTCCAGTATTTTCAGAATTTCATCAGGATACAGCGGTTTAGAGAAGTAATGGTAAGCGCCATCCTTAATCAGGTCTACTGCTATACGTACATCAGCATAGCCTGTAATAAATATGACAATGATCTGAGGATAAGCCTCCCTTATTTTTTTAAAAAGATCTTTACCATTGATGTCCTGTAAATGATAATCGCATAGAATAAAATCAAACCGTTTTTCCCGGAGTAGTGCCATCGCAGCTGCGCCAGAAGTTGAATACTCCGCATTATAGCCTTTTTTCACCAGAAACCGGGAAAGCAAGGTACATACCGGAACTTCATCATCTATTATTAATACGTTTTGCATAGAATGGGCTGCTTTAATGAACTAATTTAATGAAAATACCGGAACTTAATAGTTTTATTTATTATCATCAGTATTTATGCTAAAATATTGATGGATAACGTAAATACAAAATAATTTTACCGGCTTTGTGCAGAACGAATATCCGGCCTTCCTCCAGAACATATGGCTGTTGCGATCAGCAGCTTCTCCCGTAACGGGTTATCAGGTTCTCAAAAGTGCGTAAGTCAAAAGGCTTGGCTAAATAGGTATCCGCGCCCGCTTCCCGGGCCAGCTTTTCAATGGCATTGTTAGCAGAAAAATATACGACCGGAATAGCACATGTTATCGTATTTTCTTTTAATAAACGGGTAGCATCGATTCCGCCGATGCTGGGAATCCAATTGTCCATTAATATTACATCAGGCATTTCGTTTTTTACCTTGTCAATAATATCGCAGCAGGTAGTATGTGCGCTGACAACCCAATTATGCCGTTCCAATATCATCTGGCATATGGAAACGATGTCCTCGTCATCATCAAAAATCATTAACTTATTTCGGTAGGGCTTCTCATGCATATAGTCAGGTTATGGAATACCGAAAGTAACATAATATTATGGAATATGGGTTACTAAAATGTAACTTTTTGGGTAAGTCTGCTTAAAGTATTTTATAAGCGGAGGGATTTCTACTCTTATATATTGCTTAAAAGAGCTGCAATTGTACCGGCGAAGCGGGTCGCGCAATGGTAACTTTAGTTGCAGCTATCTGGTATACCGCTGTTTCCCGGTCTCGCGATGCCACAACAATTTTTGTAGCGGTTGCACAGGATTCGAACAGGCGCAATACCAGTTCAGGATCATTATTATCGCGGGAAAGGTGCGCAAGAAATAAATGGGTTAAATGAGGTTTAGCTGCGGTCTGGAAAAGTTTCAGGGCCTCTGTATTAGACAAATGGCCTTTGCCTCCTCTGATGCGTTTCTTTAGCATATATGGGTAACGCCCCTGTTCCAGCATCAGTTCGTCATAGTTTGCTTCCAGAAAAACTGCGTTACATTGGCCGAATGCATTGTATACTTCCGTACATACATTACCAATATCTGTTATAACGCCAACTGTAGTACCATGGGTCCTAATTAAAAAACTATATGGATCAACCGCGTCATGATGCTTGGGGAAAGGAAGCACACTTATATCGCCAACGGCAACTTCTTGGTGCGGTCCGAAATGGCGGATCAAAGTCTCCGGCAAACTTCTTATTCCCGAATGGCGCCATGTTGCCGTACTAATGTAAACGGGTAGCTGGTACTTTAAAGCCAGCCGTTCCACTCCTTTAATATGGTCACTGTGTTCATGGGATACAAAAACAGCCTTTACTTTATGCATGTCCAGCCCACAGCGGTTCATTCTTTTCTCCGTTTCTTTACAGGATAAGCCTGCATCAACCAATACCGCCTCCTCGTAATTGCCAATATAATAGCAATTACCGTTACTGCCGGAGTTCAAGGATGCGACAAATGCGGACATGTGGACAAAGTACGGTGGAAAAAGCCTTATTTCAAAGGGTAGGGGCGAATAAGTATTTTGCCGAACTACACCGATGTCCTAGGCAAGAGGGCACTAAGATAAACTCCCAATGTAACCAAGACCATATTCTTACGCCTGTTCCATTCGATATCGCTTTTTCACTCAATCTTTAGATTTCTTCTAATCTTAACCCAAATTGAGCATTGATATTATCATTATGATGATATCAATGCTCCCCGAAATGTAAATGACGTTTTGTGTACTACAGATTTTGAAAACTATTGATAATCAATCATCTTTTATAGCTGATTTCTATTGCTGCAATCATAGCGAAAGTTTTTGTTAAATCAATTTGACATTTCATAGAACAGGTTTACAAAGATGAAGACGGACATCAAGGAATTCTTAGGCTCAGGAGGATTGCCTGGTGGGACAACGATAAAAACAGAGCTTTTGAATTTATTACCAATGATTTTGACCTAGATGCCGCCACAATTGCCCTGTTGTGCCGATACCGCTGGAAAATCGAGCTGTTTTTTAAGAAGCTAAAACAGAATTTTCCGCTACAATACCTTGCAGGAGATAATCAAAATGCCATCGAAATTCAGATTTAGTGCTTCCTTGATAGCTTTGCTACTGCTATCAAGAATACACCATCAGCATAAGTCTAAAATAGCTTTTACTGTCTTTACTTCCGTAATCAGGTTGCATTTGTTCAATTATATTAGTATGAAAGAGCTACTGAATGCCTACGCCCAAAAGAAAACTGCAATCAGACAGCCTGATTTGTTTAGCTCGGCTTAGCCCCAACTACTTTTTAATTTCTATTATAAAACCCCATCAGAATAGATGGGGAGGGAGATTTTTTTGCTCAAACGAGTTTCCCCGGAAAATAATGACTTCATTACAAAATAAGTAAACTAAGTAGTTTTTAAAAAGGTCGTATATTCTGAGCATTCAATAATGTTCCGTAAAACCGTCGATTTTAGCAATATCTTTGCAGCTCACGTAAACTGAAGTTTTGAGCCCGAAGGTTTTCCTGGTAACACCACCTTTTACACAATTGAACACGCCCTATCCGGCTACAGCGTACCTGAAAGGTTTTCTGAATACCCAGGGTATAACCTCTGGTCAGGCCGATCTGGGTATAGATGTTATTTTGGCTTTGTTTTCCGCTACCGGTTTGCAGAAGTTATTTGCAGCCGCAGCGCCTCACATACAACAAGGATCGGCCAATTCGCGACGCATTTACCAACTACAGGAAGATTATATCGCTACCATTGATGCTGTTATCGGTTTTCTACAGGATAAAAACCCAACGTTAACGCATTTTATCTGTAGCGGCAATTACCTACCCGAAGCTTCCCGTTTTCAACAATTGGCCGATCTCGAATGGGCCTTTGGTTCTATGGGTATACGGGACAAGGCGCGTCACCTGGCCACATTGTACCTTGAAGATATATCTGACTTTATTGTCGATATTATTGACCCACATTTCGGTTTTAGCCGGTATGCCGAACGCCTGGGACGTTCAGCCTCCTCCTTCGACGAACTTTATGAAGAATTGCTGGCCGGCGATACCTATATTGACACGCTTTTATACGGGGTGCTGGAGGCCAGGCTGCAACAGGAACAGCCTGCATTGATAGCTATTTCGGTTCCTTTTCCGGGTAATCTCTATGCCGGCCTGAAATGCGGGCAATGGATAAAGGCGCATTTCCCAAATGTAAAAATAGGCTTGGGTGGCGGCTATGCCAATACAGAGTTACGCTCTATTTCCGATGCCCGTGTATTTGAGTTTGTGGATTACATTACCCTCGACGATGGTGAGGCGCCCATAAAACACCTTTTGGAATACCTGGATGGGATACGTCCTGTGGATTTTCTGAAACGGACTTTTATGCTTTATGAAGGCGCAGTGACGTATTACAACGGTTCGCTGGCTAAGGATTACCTGCAAAAAGATCTGGGTACGCCCGACTATTCTGGTTTACCTTTAAACGACTATCTCTCCGTTATAGAAATAGCCAATCCTATGCACCGTCTTTGGAGCGATGGGCGCTGGAACAAGCTAACGCTGGCTCATGGCTGCTATTGGGGAAAATGTACTTTTTGCGATATCTCGCTCGATTATATCAGTAATTATGAAGCTACCACCGCGACGGTGTTGGTAGACCGTATCGAAGAGCTGATCAGGCAAACAGGACAGAGCGGTTTCCACTTTGTAGACGAAGCGGCGCCGCCGGCCCTGATGCGCGAGGTAGCCCTGGAAATCATCCGGCGACGGCTTACGGTAACCTGGTGGACGAATATACGGTTTGAAAAAAGCTTCACGGCCGATCTTTGCCGCTTGTTAGCGGCATCGGGTTGCATTGCCGTATCGGGTGGCTTAGAAGTAGCTTCCGACCGCTTGCTTACACTGATTCAAAAAGGCGTTACCGTGGCCCAGGTGGCTAATGTGGCGGCCCATTTTACGGAAGCCGGTATTATGGTACACGCTTACCTGATGTACGGTTTTCCAACGCAAACGGCACAGGAAACCATTGATGCCCTGGAAATGGTCCGGCAGATGTTTGAACTGGGCATTGTGCATTCCGGATTTTGGCACCAATTTGCCATGACGGCACATAGTCCGGTTGGCATGAACCCCGAAAAGTTTAAAGTAAAAAAAGTAACTGAGGCCGTTGGTGCCTTTGCCCATAACGACCTGGAGCATATCGACCCGGTGGGCGATCATGGTCGTTACAGCCAGGGACTGCGCAAATCGCTGTTTAATTATATGCATGGCATATGTTTTGATATGGAGCTGGCAGCATGGTTTGATTTCCCAGTACCGGATACCACAATACCGCCGAATTATATCGAAGGAGCCTTAGAGGCCGCAGGGGAAAAGCAGCCTAAACCGAATACTAAAATAATATGGCTGGGCCATAAACCCCAGTTCCTGCGCCGCACCAAACAAAAGAAGAACCGCACATTTACAGAATGTTATTTACTGATCAGTAATAAAAGAGAGGAACAGCGCATTAGTTTGACCGAGGAAGAAGGGGAGTGGTTAGACCGGTGGTTGCCCTTGCTTTCTGCAACAGGCCATAAAGTATATACCCTTGGCGAACTGCAACAGGATTTTGACCTGAATA
>JBEBWN010000032.1:0-18059 GCA_040392235.1 Taibaiella helva
TTCATAAAAAGGTGATAAGAGCCAGGCAAATAAGCCGTTCAGGGTTGTACCGGCCTTAAGATAAGCGTTCTTTTATCTTCGTCAATATACTCAAAATCCACATACAACATTCGCCGGGGCAGCAATCCGGGGGCACGTTCGGCCCATTCTACAAAACAATAAGCATTATCCTGTTGCAGCATATCTTCAACGCCGGCCTGAATAGCCTCCTCCTCCCCTGTTAACCGGTACCAGTCGGAATGATACACTGTAACATCAGCACCACCCGTTTGCGGAAAAGTGTATTCGTTAATAATGGAAAAGGTCGGACTGCTTACCGTTTCCCTGATGCCCAAATGCGCGCCGAGAGCATGCATAAAAGTTGTTTTGCCGGCGCCCAGATTCCCGTTTAAGGCAATTACAGGAAAATCCCGGGCAATGGCCCAGAATTCTTTTACAGCCTCGTTAATACCGGCTAAAGCGTACGTAATTTTCATAAACGAAGCTGCAAATTAGCGAATTATTGTCATGCAGGCGTCCTGTTTACCGAAGTATAAGACAACAAGACGCCCTGTAGCGATTATAAAATGCCACCAATACAGCTGGTAGAATAAAACAAATATTAATTATTTTTGTGCCCTTACCAAAAGAAAATTATAACCATGTTTTATAATTTAAGCGAACGACTCGACTCCGCGTTTAAACTGCTAAAGGGTGAAGGCCGTATAACCGAAATTAATGTTGCCAGCACCGTTAAAGAAATACGCAGGGCTCTGGTAGATGCAGACGTCAACTATAAAATAGCCAAAGAATTTACCGACAGGGTAAAAGATAAGGCCATCGGCGATAAAGTATTAACAGCCGTTTCTCCCGGCCAGTTAATGGTGAAGATCGTTAAAGACGAGCTTGCAGAATTGATGGGGGGTACAGAAGTAGAGCTTGACCTTTCTGCGAAGCCAACCATTATTCTTATTGCGGGATTACAGGGATCCGGTAAAACCACTTTTTCCGGAAAACTGGCTAATTTCCTGAATACCAAGAAAAATAAAAAGCCTTTATTGGTTGCCGGCGACGTTTACCGCCCGGCGGCGATACACCAGTTACAGGTTTTGGGCGAGCAAATTAAAGTTCCGGTCTATACAGAACCGGAAAATACCAATGTTGTAGAAATTGCTTTAAATGCTGTAGCCAAGGCCAAAGAGGATGGCCATGGCGTTGTTATTATAGATACTGCGGGCCGCCTGGCTGTGGATGAAGCGATGATGACCGAAGTAGCTAATATTAAAGCGGCCGTTCAACCCCAGGAAATTCTTTTCGTTGTAGATTCCATGACAGGGCAGGATGCTGTAAATACAGCAAAAGCCTTTAATGACCGCCTGGATTTCACAGGAGTTGTGCTGACCAAATTGGACGGCGACACCCGGGGCGGTGCAGCTTTAACTATTAAATATACCGTTGAGAAGCCTATCAAATTTGTCAGTATGGGCGAAAAGCTGGACACCCTCGATGTTTTCTATCCCGAAAGGATGGCGCAACGTATCCTGGGCATGGGCGATATTATTTCGCTGGTAGAACGGGCACAGGACCAGTTCGATGAAGAAGAAGCCAAAAAGATTGAGAAAAAGATCAGGGCCAACAAGTTTGATTTCGACGATTTTAAAACCCAGTTAGGCCAGATCAAAAAAATGGGAAACATAAAAGATCTTTTAGGTATGATACCCGGCATCGGTAAAGCCATTAAAGATATAGATATTAGTGATGACGCCTTTAAAGGTATCGAAGCCATGATCGACTCCATGACGCCCGAGGAGAGAAAAAATCCGGATATCATTAGCCCTGCCAGGCGCAAACGCATAGCGCTGGGGGCGGGAAAAGATATTGCGGAAATGAATGCGTTTATGAAACAGTTTGAGCAAATGAGGGGTATGATGAAACAGATGAACAAGTTTAAAGGCATGGGCATGCCCGGCATGATGCCCGGGATGTTCGGAAAACGATAAAAACCAGGATTGCACCCTCAGGGACAACAAAAGGCTCAGCGATGCGCTGAGCCTTTTGTTGTCCGGCAATTGCCATAAATGGTTGATAATTGCTTAAATTTGCCGGTCTAAATTAAAAAACATGAAAGAAGTTTATATCGTATCTGCTGTACGTACTCCTATAGGAAGCTGGGGTGGATCGTTAAAAGGATTTTCGGCCACACAACTTGGGGCTATTGCCATAAAAGGCGCCCTGGACCGTATCGGGCTTAGCGGAGACGAAGTGAACGAGGTACTGATGGGTTCTGTAATGCAGGCCAACCTGGGACAAGCACCAGCCCGGCAGGCCGCTAAATTTGCCGGATTGCCCGACAACGTAAACTGCACTACCATCAACAAAGTATGTGCCAGTGGTATGAAAGCTATAGCGCAAGGGGCGCAGGCCATTCTGCTCGGCGATGCAGATGTAGTGATTGCAGGTGGTATGGAGAGCATGAGCAATGTTCCCTTCTACAATCCGGGTATGCGCTGGGGCAACAAATATGGCGACAGCGTATTGGTAGACGGTTTGGCTAAGGATGGTCTCACCGATGTTTACCACAAATATCCAATGGGCAATGCCGCCGAATTATGTGCCAGCGAAATGAAAATATCGCGTGAGGATCAAGACGCGTTTGCCGTTCAAAGCTATCAACGCAGCCAGACTTCCGTCCAGGAAGGCCGTTTTGCCGAAGAAATAGTAGCTGTTGAAATACCACAAAGAAAAGGCGACCCCGTATTATTCGATAAAGATGAGGAGCCCTTCAACGTTAAATTTGACAAGATCCCGACCTTGAATTCGGCTTTTGTAAAAGGTGGATCTGTAACTGCGGCCAATGCTTCGACAATGAACGATGGCGCAGCGGCTGTAATCTTGATGAGCAAAGAAAAAGCGGATGCTTTGGGTATTAAACCGCTTGCCCGCATAAGAGGCTATGCCGATGCCGAACAAGCGCCCGAATGGTTTACAACCTCGCCTGCTAAGGCTGTGCCTAAGGCCGTTGCTAAAGCCGGCTTGAAAATGGAAGAAGTTGAATACTTCGAATTAAACGAAGCCTTTAGCGTAGTAGGCGTGGCAAATTGCCAACTGATGAACCTGAAGGCAGATAAGGTTAATGTAAATGGTGGCGCCGTTTCCCTGGGACATCCTTTAGGAGCGAGTGGAGCACGTATTGTTGTTACCCTGCTTCATGTGCTGAAACAGAATAATGCTACAATAGGTGCAGCCGGTATTTGCAATGGTGGCGGCGGAGCAAGCGCCCTGGTCATCGAAAGACTGTAAAGCATTACTGCTATCCAAAATGCCGGGCACCGGGTAACCAGCCAACGGAAATGCGGAATACATTACGCTATTCAAAAAAGAGACGGAAAACATATTTCCGTCTCTTTTTCATATAAAACACTTTATTCTATATGCGGAAGTCCCCGAGGGGAAATAGTGATTAAAATCATATTTTTTGTCCCTCTCCGTCATTGGGGAGCAAAGAAATAGGGGCCAATTTTACGGGCTAATGCGCTCATACATGTCCCAAACGCCGCCTCTGAAACAAGATTTGCTGGCATCATTATCTACAGATGATGCCATACGCCTCATTATCAATCATTTCTACGAAAAGCTTTTCTCCGTATTATATACTGTTACCCAAAACATCAGGAGCCTCGATCATAACGCCCATATTCTGGCGCTACAGGCCACAGCCCGGAATATAACCGTTGAATTAGAGGAGATGTACCGGAAAGAAAAATTCTTTTTATTTCCACTTATACAGCAGTCTGAAGCGGCAGTGCCCGCGCAGGTTGATTGTCCTTCCTTACAAGAGGTACAGATACACTACAGCAACCTGCTGCATGCCATAAGTACCCTTATTAATATCCTGCAAGACCTTATATCAGCTAAAACCGGCGAAAAACCGTTGCGTTTATTACTGGAAAGAGCTGCACGACTCAAAGAAAAAGTTATAGCCATACAACATCAAAAACAAACATACCTGTTTGCCCCTTATCGTAACCGTCATTGTCAACCGGTAATTAATGATTAAAGAAGCGACCATAAAAGCCACCTGCTACCATTGCGGCGATACCTGCAACAACCTTCCGGACGCTATACACCATAAAGTATTTTGCTGCTCCGGCTGTAAAAATGTGTACCTGCTGCTCAACCGCAACCACCTTGATTATTACTATTGTCTTAACGAAACGCCAGGACAAAAAATGATGGAACCCGGCGATAGTAAATTCGGTTACTTAGACGATCCGCAATTGTCTGCTCCCCTTATCCGCTTCCATAACGACCAACAGACAAGCGTTTGCTTCTATCTTCCCCAGATCCATTGTAGTTCCTGCTTATGGCTACTGGAGCATCTTCAAAAGATGAACAATGCGATCCTATCATCCCAGGTCAATTTTACCACGAAGGAAGTAGCCATAGCCTTCAATCATAACGAGATCAGCTTAAGAAGCCTTGTAGAATTGCTTGCGGCAATAGGCTATGAACCCTTAATTGACCTTAACGCCGGGGAGAAGAATGACGACGGGCACTACTCCTCGAAGAAAGCTGCGTATAAATTAGGCGTTACCGGGTTTTGCTTTGCCAATATTATGCTGATCAGCTTTCCCGAGTACCTGGGCATGCATGCCACGGCAGATGTTAAGCTGGCTTTATTTTTCCGCGTCACCAATTTGTTCCTGGCCTTACCGGTATTGTTCTGGGGAGCCAGCGAATTTTTCCGGAATGCATGGTATAGCTTTCGCCAAAAATATATCAATATTGATGCACCCATAGCGCTGGCCATAACTGTTACCTTTAGCCGGAGCGTTTACGAAATCATTACCCAAACCGGCGCAGGGTACATGGATAGCATGAGTGGCATAGTCTTTTTCATGCTATTGGGCCGTACATTACAAAACAGGGCCTATACCACCCTGCAGTTCAACAGGAACTACAAATCCTACTTCCCCGTTGCCGTGCATATAAAAAGGCAGGAAGAAGAAAAAATTTGCGCCCTCCAGGATTTGCAGGAAGACGACGTGCTTTTTTTAAGACACGGCGAAATAGTACCTACCGACGGTATACTGACGCAAGGAAAAGCACAACTGGACTATAGCTTTGTTACCGGCGAGTCGAAGGTGGAGCATGCGGCTATAGGTGAAATTATCTACGCAGGAGCCCGGGTAACCGGTGCGGCTATCGAAGTTATTTGCGTCAAACCCTTTTCCCAGAATAGCTTCACCCGGCTGTGGAACAACAAGGCATTTTCGAAAGAAAAAGAAAATAAAAAAAACCTGGTGGGCCTTATCAGCCGCCACTTCTCCTTTGCGGTGTTTACCATTGCCGTAACGGCCTTTATATATTGGCTGCCCCAGCATCCTCATAAAGCATGGAATGCTTTAACGGCGGTGTTAATCGTAGCCTGCCCCTGCGCATTGTTATTAACCTCGACCTTCACCAATGGATACCTGATCGATTATCTTTCCCGGAAAGGCTTTTTTATAAAGAATGCAGACGTTATCGAGCGCCTGTCCCGGATAAATAGCGTAACCTTTGATAAAACAGGAACGCTGACCACCGCCGGGGCATATAATGTCAAAGCAAAAAAAATGGAGCTTTCAGATACAGAGCAGGCGGTTGTATGCGCCTCGCTGTCCCAAACTTTACATCCATTAAGCCTCGCATTGGCACAGCATCTTCGTTGCCCGAAGTTGCCGCAGTTAGATTCCTTCAGAGAATATACCGGGCAAGGCATTGAAGCAACATATAACGGTGATATATACCGCATCGGTAGTAGCATATTTACCGGGCAGGCCACAACTGAAGACCGGAATGGAAGCGAGGTCTTTGTCACCATTAACGGGACGGGCAAAGCACATTTTCTGCTAAAGAATAGTATTACAGAAGGTGTACAGGAACTCATACCCGAACTTTCCGGCCTTTCCATTTCCCTCCTGAGCGGCGACAATGCCGGAGACCGGCCCGAAATGGAACAGTTACTCGGGCCATCCGCCGCATTACTTTTCCAGCAGTCGCCAGAGCAAAAGCTGGCCTATATAGATAAGCTGCAAAGGCAGGGACAACGGGTGATGATGATCGGGGACGGATTGAACGATGCCGGCGCGCTCCGGCAAAGCGATGTGGGTGTGGCCATTATACAAAATGCGCTCTCCTTTTCTCCCGCGAGCGACGTCATTATGACCGCTGACCGTATGCGCTACCTGGCGCATTATATACAGATTGCCCGGTCTGCACAAAACATCATTCTCGGAGGTTTCATATATTCCCTTCTCTTTAACCTGATCGGCATTTACTTTGCAGTATCGGCACAGCTTTCACCCATGATTGCCGCCATCCTCATGCCCTCGTCCTCTTTGGGTATTATACTCATTGCCTACGCAGGTATCGGCTATACCTGCAGGAAAAGGCTACAGTAACAGCACCCGGCGATACTAACTGCCATTACTATACAAAACGTATTGATCATCTCATTCCCTGACGAATATCATATCCTTACCTAACTAAAAACATTTTATGATCGGCGTCAACAATCGAATTTTGTCCTGACAAACCCGGTAGAATGACGGTCATTATTTTATTACTTTCTGTAAGTCTTCTTGTTGCTATCGTATTTCTGGTAGCCTATCTCTGGAGTGTGCGATCGGGGCAGTTTGATGATGATTATTCTCCCGCACACCGCATTTTTTTTGACGACCAAGAGCAAACAAACAATAAATAGTATCTTTTTATGCAGATTGAAAAATTTTATTACGACAATAAAATTGTAAAGCAATTTGGAGCGGCCACCCTGATATGGGGTGTTGTCGGAATGCTAGTCGGGGTGCTGATCGCCTTCCAGCTGGCTTTTCCTGCGTTAAACTTCGGCATACCCTATACCTCCTTCGGTCGCCTACGCCCCATACACACCAATGCGGTAATTTTTGCCTTTGTGGGCAATGCCGTGTTCGGCGGAGCGTACTATATCCTGCAACGCGTACTGAAAGCCCGGCTGTACAATGATGTGCTGAGTAAGATACACTTCTGGGGATGGCAGCTCATTATTGTGCTGGGCGCTATTTCACTAGCCCTCGGATACACCACCGGCAAGGAATATGCAGAACTGGAATGGCCCATCGACATCCTGATCACCCTGGTCTGGGTAGTATTCGGGGTCAACATGTTCGGTACTATCTTAAAAAGGCGCGAACGCCATCTTTACGTCGCCATCTGGTTCTTCATCGGAACCTGGGTAACCGTGGCCATGTTACATATTGTCAACTCCTTTGAAGTGCCCTTTTCCCTGTTCCAGAGCTATAGCCTTTATGCCGGTGTACAGGATGCCCTTGTGCAATGGTGGTACGGTCATAATGCGGTGGCTTTCTTTCTTACTACCCCCTTTCTTGGTTTGATGTATTATTTTGTGCCCAAAGCGGCAGGAAGGCCTATTTATTCTTATCGGTGGAGTATTATACATTTCTGGGCTCTTATTTTTATCTATATCTGGGCTGGCCCTCACCACCTGTTATACACAGCACTGCCCGGATGGGCCCAGGCATTGGGTACTGTATTCAGCATAATGTTAATCCTGCCCAGCTGGGGCGGCATGTTAAATGGCCTCTTTACCTTACGGGGCGCATGGGATAAAGTCAGGGAGGACCCTATCCTGAAGATGTTCGTTGTAGCGCTTACCTGTTACGGTATGGCCACATTTGAAGGGCCTATGCTTTCCCTGAAAAATGTGAATGCGATAAGCCATTATACCGATTGGACCATAGCGCATGTGCATGTCGGGGCTTTAGGATTCAACGGCTTTATGATCTTTGCCATGCTGTATTGGTTAATACCCCGTTTGTGGAACACAAAGTTATACTCACAGAAATTAGCGAACACACATTTTATCATCGGCACCATAGGCATCCTGCTGTATGCTGTACCCCTTTACTGGGCAGGCTTTACGCAAAGCCTTATGTGGAAGAAATTTACAGAGAGCGGGCAACTGCAATACCAGTTCCTGGAAACGGTTACCCATATCGTACCTATGTATGTACTACGCGGCGTTGGCGGTAGCATTTACCTGCTGGGCGCTTTACTGGCTACCTATAATCTATATAAGACCATGAAAGCCGGGCAGTTTGTTGCCAATGAAGCGGCAGAAGGTGTGGCGCTGAAAGATCAACCATTGCCCCAGTCAAAAATGCACTGGCATAGCGTGATCGAAAGAAAGCCCATACGGCTGCTCGTATTTAGCCTGATAGTGGTGGCTATAGGTGGTATAATTGAATTGATGCCCACCTTCCTTATCGACAACAATGTACCTACCATTTCAGCTGTAAGGCCCTATACACCATTGGAACTGCAAGGGCGCGATATTTATGTACGCGAAGGCTGCTACACCTGCCACTCCCAAATGATACGCCCCTTCCGGGATGAAGAGGCCCGCTACGGTGCCTATTCAAAAGCCGGAGAATTCATATACGATCATCCTTTTCAGTGGGGCAGCAAACGGACTGGACCGGACCTACACAGGATAGGTGGAAAATATCCGGACAGTTGGCACTACAAACACATGAACGACCCGCAGGAAATGAGTGACGGCAGTATCATGCCCGCCTATCCCTGGCTGTTGGACAAGGACCTGGACACCAGCAACACTGCAGGAAAAATCAGGACTATGCAACGCCTGGGCGTCCCTTATCCCGAAGGTTACGATAAGATTGCCAATACCGAATTACGTGAGCAAGCAGAAAAAATAACAGCGAGCCTGCGCAATGAGAAGATAAAGGCCCGGAGCAGTAAAGAGATCATTGCACTGATTGCCTATTTGCAACGCCTCGGAACAGATATCAAAGCAGAAGAAACCGTTAATAATCCATAAAATGAAATTCACTAACTATTTAAAAGACATAGACAATGTCGGGATCTACCCCATATGTTCACTGATCATTTTCACCCTGGTATTTGCCGGTGTTATTATTTACACCTTCAGTTCCGGCAAAAAGAAGATGCAGGACAATGCCAATATTCCTATGCAATAGACATTCTAACCCATACGTTATGTATCGTTTTCTAAAAATAATAATCAACAAGTCAACGCTATCCGGCATCCTTTTTTTTATGAGTATATCGGCTACAGCAATAGCTCAGCAACAGGAACTGCCGGCAGCAAGCGTCGACAATTACGACATAGTGCGTTATGTACTTAGCGGTATGTGCCTGTTATTGCTAATGGTCATCTTTGCCCTGGCCAGCGTTGTAGGTAGCGCCGGCAAACTGTTCTGGGAAAAAGAAAAGAAACGCGCCGGCGCCAAGGGTAATATAATAAATACCCTGGCATTACTGATCACATTGTCAGTCCTTCCGGGACAGGTCTTAGCCCAGGAAGTACGGGAAGCACAACAGGCCTCGAGCGGCACGCAGGGTTTACCCGGCGACATTTACCTGCTGTTTATATTGCTCTTCCTGGAACTAATTATTATCCTCACTTTATCCAGGATATTGTTCCATTTCCTGAATACGGCAAAAAATAACCACACCGTAAAAGTAAAGTCGCGTTTTAAAGAGTTATTCCAAAAACTAAATCAGACCGTTGCTCTTGAAGAAGAAAGCAGTCTGGATATGGCGCATGATTACGATGGCATCAGGGAGTTGGACAACAAAGTACCAACGTGGTGGCAGTATGCATTTTATGCTACCATCCTGTTTAGCATTGTTTATCTCTACAGGATGTTCATTAGCGAAACCCTGCCCGACCAGTTAAAAGAGTTGGATCAGGCCAAGCAGGTTGCTGCTGTCGAGCTGCAGGCATACCTGAAAAGCGCAGCCAATAACGTAGATGAAAATACTGTTACCCTGTTGGACGCAGCGGGCATTGCTGAAGGCGCTATGCTCTTTTCCAAAAACTGCGTCGCCTGCCATGGCGACAAGGGACAGGGCGGCGTTGGGCCCAACCTGACCGACAATTACTGGCTACATAAAGGCGATATAAAAAGCGTTTTCCACTCCATTAAGTACGGCATACCCGAAAAAGGGATGAAAGCCTGGAAAGACGACTTTTCGCCAGCGCAAATAGCTCAATTGGCCAGCTACATTAAATCTATAGAAGGTACCCATCCGGCTGGCGCCAAAGAACCCCAGGGCGATTTGTACAGCGCAGATCCGGAACACGCCGATACTAAGGCCGATAGCAGTACCGCAAGTTTATAGCTATGAAAGCACAACAAGACAGCAGGGAAAGTCGAAATTACGGAGACCGGATATCGACAGTAGATACAAAAGGCAAACGGCAGTGGATCTACGCTTTGCAACCCAAAGGAAAACTCTATGCCTGGCGAACGGTTACCAGTTGCTTCTATCTCCTGCTCTTTTTTACCTTACCTTTTGTAAAAGTAAACGGCAATCCCCTGTTTCTTTTTCATTTCCCCAGCGCCACATTCATCCTTTTCGGGAAAGTATTCCTGCCGCAGGATTTCATGATCCTGGGTACGGGCATGTTAGTATGCCTCTTGTTCATTATTGTGTTCACCCTCGTTTTCGGGCGAATGTTTTGTGGCTGGGCCTGCCCTCAAACCATTTTTATGGAAATGGTATTCAGACGGATCGAATATTGGATCGAGGGGCCGGCACAAAAACAAAGAATAGATGTCAAAAACCCAAAAACGCCGTCTTACTATATAAGAAAAATAAGTAAACACATTATCTTCTTTGCCCTGTCGTTCCTTATTGCCAACACTTTCCTCGCCTATATTATAGGTACGGAAGAATTGTTCCGTATTATGACGGAACCCCTGCAGGACCACCTGGGCGGCTTTATTGCTATAATTCTTTTTACACTGGCGTTTTATGCGGTATATGCCTTTGTACGCGAAATCGTATGCACCGTGATCTGCCCTTATGGTCGCTTGCAAAGCGTATTGCTGGACAAGAATTCTATTGTTGTTGCCTATGATTACCTGAGGGGCGAGCCCCGCGGAAAACGTTCCAGGAATGCAGGTCCCCCAAAAGGAGATTGTATTGACTGCAGCCTGTGTGTGCAGGTATGCCCTACCGGCATCGATATCCGAAATGGGCTCCAGATGGAATGCGTCAATTGCACCGCCTGTATTGATGCCTGCAATATGATGATGCAAAAAGTGAACCAGGCGCCCAACCTGATACGCATGGCCAGTGAAAATGATATTGCTAAAGGCGTTAAACCGAAATTCAACTACAGGATCAAGGCTTATGCAACTGTACTTTTAGCATTGCTTACTGTACTGACCGTACTCATTGCTACCCGTTCCCTGTTCGATGCCACACTGCTCAGGGTGCCGGGCCAGATACTCCAGCAGTATCCTGATGGTAGTATCAGCAACCTGTACCGTATAAAAGTGGTGAGCAAAAGCACTCATACCGAACCGTACCGCCTGGCATTGGATCATCCCCGGGCTCGTATTGAATATGTGGGTAAACACCTGGACTCCCTTTACAGCGGTATTAACAGCGAAGAAACCTTCTTTATCAAAATGCCTGCAAGCCAGGTAACACAAAGAAAAGCAAAAATTGATGTACTGATAATGTCGGGCAACCGGCTGATTCAAAGGAAGAAAGTAACCTTCATCGGCGAGCCGTAAAGCCTGATCGGGTGTGCTATAAAAATTAAAGAAATGAAAACAACTTCGAAAAAGGCCATTACTCATCCGGGCAATATTCTCCTGGCCGGTTTTGCCGCTATGATCCTCATGATGGCGATATTGGTCTATCTCTGCGTCCGGCAGGACCTGCCCCTGGTAAGTAAAAATTATTATGAACAGGAACTGGTTTACCAGCATCAAATTGATGCCACTGCCAACGCTATCGCGCTGGATATCCGGGTAGTAAAAGATGCTCAATACATCCGCCTGAGCATTCCCCGCGAGATTAGTCGCCATATCCGCAACGGTAGTGTTTATTTCTACTATCCTGCAAACGAAAAAATGGACCAGGTAACACCAATCGAAGCCAGTCCTCAGGGTATTTATTTATTCGACCGGCATTTACTTCCCGGGGACAGCTATACCGTAAAAATATCTTTCGAAATGGGAGGGAAATCATTTTACAAAGAGCTGCAACTATAATTATCAATGGATACCTTATTCTTCATATCCGCAATTTTACTGGGGCTGGGCGGTAGCATTCACTGTATGGGCATGTGCGGCCCACTGGCTATGGCTATCCCTTTTTCCGCGTCTGCAAGGCACAATAACCGGTCACCCATCCTGCTTTATTATACTGCCAAAGCTACGGGTTATGGCATTATGGGCGGCTTTGTGGGCCTCATCGGGAAAGGGTTCCAGATCATGAACTGGCAGCAGGCCCTGTCGCTTATAGCAGGCATTTTCATTATAGCCTGGGCCATCATTCCGCGCATTCCCCTTAAAAAGGGAAAATTCCTGTTTGCAAGACAATTCGGCCACTTACTCCAAAAATTACAACACGATCCCAAACAGCACCATTATTTCTTACTCGGCTTGTTAAACAGTTTTCTACCCTGTGGTCTGGTGTACACGGCGTTGGCCGTAGCAACTACTACAAGCAATGTTGTGCCCGGTTTTATATTTATGTTTCTCTTTGGCATCGGTACCACCCCGGCCCTGGTATTTATTATACTGGTAAAAAGCCGCCTCACCCTGGGTGTACGGAAACACCTCCGGCATATTTCCTTCGTACTGACATTAGGTATGGGAATACTATTGGTATTAAGAGGTATGGACCTGGGTATCCCCTACATCAGCCCGCAAAGCGGCGCTAACGGAGCGGTCAAACATTGCTGTAGTAAATAGATGCAGGAAAGTGAGCATTGGGGGGGCATCAGATAAAATCTCGGGCATCCAGATCACTGAATTTTTTGCGCCCTTTCAGGAAGTATTGCAAAATTATACTTTTCGTATACGTTCCTTTTAAGTTCCGGTCCGAAACCATCGATTTAACGATGTTGCGTTTACGGCACCATTTTCCCAATTCGAAAAAGAATGACCAATGGGCCCTCACAATGGCCCAAATGTTCCTGAATTGACCTGATGCAAGGAACTGCATACCAGCCAACCCATCCAATAGCAGGCGGAAAGGCAATAACCATACTAGTTTGCCCGTGCTTTCGTTTTTCAATAAGAGCACCAGGCTGTTTCTAAAATTATAATATGTTTTTTGCGGACTCCCATAAGTGATCACACTACCGCCTACATGAAAAACGGTGCTACCCGCTACATAGCCAATTTTATACCCCGCATTCTTCATGCGCCAGCACATATCTACCTCCTCCATATGTGCAAAGAAATCGGGGTCCAGGCCGCCGAGATGATGATACACTTCGGCACGTACCATGAAACAACCACCCGATGCCCAGAAAATTTCCTGTGGCGTATCGTATTGTCCGCTATCCTCTTCCAAGGTTGAGAAGATCCGGCCCCTGCAAAAAAGATAGCCCCATTTATCCATATAGCCGCCAGCTGCACCCGCATATTCAAAGTAAGCCCTGTCGCGATAATAGCGGATTTTGGGCTGACATGCAGCCAGTGCCGGGTCAGCCTCCATAGCCGCGTGCAACGGGCCAAACCAATTGGACGTTACCTCAAAATCGGCGCTAAGTAATATATAATATCGGGATTGTATTTGCTTTAAAGCCTCCGCATAGCCCCAGGCAAAACCGTGGTTTTCGGAAAGCTGTATCAGCTCTACATAAGGGAAATGGTGCTGGATATATGCCGCCGTATTATCTGTAGAAGCATGGTCTACTACTACAACATCATATTGATCGCGTGCTTCTGCTACAATAAGGGGTAAAAACAACTCATGCCATTTTTTACTGTTATAGCTCAAAATGACAACGGCGGTGTCCTGCTGGGCAACAATCATGATGTTCTTTCCGGGAAAAGCTGATTATTTGTATTTGGGGTTGTACAACGAGCTTTCGTTTACCGGCACATCATCATTGGCTTTGTAAGCATGTTTGTAAAGGTTGTAACAGCCTGCCCATGCAAATACGAATATTCCGAAGAAACCTAATAAAAAGAAGAACCTGGAAGAAGAGGTTTTCGAGGTACGGATATCCAGTTCGTCGTCTATAAGATTATTCTGATTGTCCATTGAAAAAGGTTGCTAATTTTTAGGCGACAAAAGTAGTGGAAATTCCCCATAAGTGCATATAAATTCTGCCAGGCACATAAAGATTTCGAAGCTTTTGCAGCAGAAAATCAGGTCAATACAATAATTTGTACTGAAACAGCAAATAAATCATATCTTTGCACACTTTTTTTCTTCACTATTAACTAAATACAACATATCCTGTAAGATATGAAATTATCCCAATTCAAGTTCGATCTTCCGATTAATTTAATAGCCCAGCATCCGGCTAAACAACGGGACGAAAGCCGCCTGATGATCGTTCACCGCGATACCGGCAAAATCGAGCATAAAGTTTTCAAAGACGTCATCAACTACTTTGACGACAAAGATGTGATGATCGTCAATAATACCAAGGTTTTCCCGGCCCGGCTTTACGGAAGGAAGGAAAAAACCGGTGCCCGCATCGAAGTTTTCCTGCTGCGCGAATTGAGCAAACAGAACCGCCTATGGGATGTTATTGTTGATCCGGCCCGGAAGATCCGCGTAGGAAATAAACTTTACTTCGGCGACAATGATGAGCTGGTTGCAGAAGTAATTGATAACACTACGTCGAGAGGACGTACTATCCGTTTCCTGTTCGAAGGTAACGAACAAGAGTTCAAAACCGTTCTGGACAGTATGGGTGAAACCCCGCTTCCCAAGTACATAAAGCGTAAGCCAGATGAAGAGGATAAAGAACGCTACCAAACCGTGTATGCTAAATACGAAGGTGCAGTAGCCGCTCCTACGGCCGGATTGCACTTTAGCCGTGAGCTGATCAAAAGAATGGAAATCAAAGGCGTCAAATTTGCAGAGGTCACTTTGCATACCGGCCTTGGCACTTTCAGACCAATCGAAGTAGAGGATCTGAGCAAGCATAAAATGGATGCAGAATATTTCAATGTAAACGAATATGCCTGCGAAGTAGTTAACAAAGGGATAGAAGAAAAAAGACGTATCTGTTCGGTAGGTACCACTACCCTGCGTGCACTGGAAAGCTCTGTTACGGCAAGAGGACTTCTGAAACCCGAAACAGGCTGGACAAACCTTTTTATTCATCCACCGTTTAACTTTTCTATTGCCAATTCCCTGATCACCAACCTGCACCTGCCTAAAACAAGCCTTTTGATTATGGTTGCGGCTTTTGCCGGCTACGACCTGGCTATGGAAGCTTATCAAACTGCTATTAAGGAGAAATACAACTTCTTCAGCTACGGCGATGCTATGATTGTACTGTAATGAAGCGAATACGCTGCTATAGCGTTTGCATTATAACAATACCCATGTTGCGTAATATCGCGACATGGGTATTTTCTTTTTGTATAGCACATTAACAAATTCATTAACTTTATATAGAAATGGCGCCAACGCGTCTGTAAAACGTTTTTTTTATGAAGAGTTATATTACCGCCATTATATTTGCCATCGCCGCTATTGCTTGCTTCTGCATTCTGGGCAATACCTACAAGTATAAGTTCCGTACTGCCGAGACCATTAGCGTAACGGGGGCTGCAGAAAAGGATTTTAGCAGCGACCAGATTGTATGGATCGGAACCTATAGCCGAAAAATGCAGGATCTCAGAAGCGCTTACAACCTGTTGAAAGACGACGAGAACCGTATAAAATCCTACCTGCTGTCCAAGGGTATTAAAGAATCGGAAATGGTATTTTCTGCCGTTAATATCGAAAAAGAGTTCAATACCAAATTCGACGCGGAAGGAAGGGTGGCCGGAAACGAGTTTACCGGCTATAATCTACGCCAGAGCGTAACCATCGATTCTAAAGAAATTGAAAAGGTGGAAAAGATATCCCGCCAGGCAACAGAACTCATTGAAACCGGTATCGAATTCAATTCTACCCCACCCTCATACTACTATTCCAAGTTATCGGAGCTCAAACTGGACTTATTAGCCAAGGCCAGCGCCGATGCCCATAAGCGGGCAGAGATCATTGCCCAAAATTCGAAAAGCACATTAGGACGAACCCAAAAAGCCAGTATGGGTGTATTCCAAATTACCGGCCAGAACAGTAATGAAGACTATAGCTATGGCGGCGCCTTCAATACCAGCTCCCGCAACAAAACGGCATCGATTACCGTAAAGGCGGAATACATGGTAAAATAACCACCGATACCCAAAGCGCCGACAGACAAAAGGTGAGCGGAGTACCTCCCAGATACCTGACGGCATTAACCGTATACCACGCTATTCCCAACGAAACAACCTGGATGCAGCAAAATAGCCTACAAGCCCCCAGAGTAAAAGCACCAGGATATCAGTCTTAACAGCCCAGAGATTCGCACCTTCGAAGGCTATTTTCCGCAAAGCATCGTTCAGATACGTTAACGGCAATACGCGGGCCACAGGTTGCAACCAAGCCGGAAAATCATCGACCGGGAAAAAGGTGCCTGCCAACAGGAACTGCGGCAGGGTCAATATATTAGATAAAGGAGGGATAGTAGATTCACTCTTTGCTATACCGCTGATCACAAACCCGAAACTCATAAAAACCAATAGCCCGATAGCACAGACGGCCAGCATATTCATAACCGTCCAGGCCCCATGCAACAAGGTATAATTTAGGAACCCGTATCCCACCAGGATAATAAACAGGGCGCCACATAGTTGAAACAACATCCTGGCGGCGCCCTCACCCAAAAGAATGGTTACCCTCCGAACAGGTGTGGCAAAAAAACGTTTCAAAACCAGGCCCTGCCTCAAATTAAAAAAAACAAAGGCAGTGCCAAATACGCTGGCTGCCAACAGTGAAAACCCCAGCTGACCAGGTAATATAAAATCTATTGTCGACAGCTTTTTAGCCTGTATACTGGTTTGCTGCAAAGCAATACGGTTGCTGCTTGCAGCAGCCATAGAAGTATCCTGGGTAATAATGGCATATTGCAGCACAGCCGCGAGTAACGCAGCACTTTCCTGGTCTGCTTTGCGCGTGTATAAATGAGCACGATAATGTTCGGGTAGGGCATCGCTTTTTTGAACACGCAAAAAGACGGCTATATCGCCTTTAGCCAATGCGTTTTCAGCCGCAGCCGCGTCGGGAAAGCGGCTGATAGTGAAAGCGGGAATTTCTTTCAGCTTACCATAAATACCTGCCGAAGTTCCGGTATCTGCAGCAGGCACGCCTACTTTTATCCGGACGCCCTTATCTGCCCCCATAAAACCGAAGACCAGAATAAATATCAACGGAAAGGCTATAGTAAAGATAACGGACGAAGGGCTTTTGGCTATCGATCTGATAGCAGCGACTGCAATCGCTTTAAAAGCGCTAAACTGACTGTATGATGAGGACATTTTAAAAAAGTTAAGCAAAGGTAAATCCAAAGTGTCTTACAACAATAAAAAAGACTGCGCCGCAATCCTCTCTGCACCATTGAGCCTACTGCCATCTTCTGCGCCACTCCTGAACCGACAAGGGCCTTTGCCATAAAATGTTGATAGTTCCAGACAGATCAAGCACGTCTCAAGGCTCCTTCCGCAACATACCGGGCCCTCATACCTAATAACTATCTATCATTTTATATGAAAAACAATATGATATGCATTGTAATTCTACCCGTTACGGGTTGGGGGGGTATGCTGTTTATCAACCGGCAATTAGGCACATTACAAATCTCCGGGCTGCTCAAAAAACAACATTTGCGTCTGCAGCCTAGGTAATCGTCGGGGCATTTTGGCAAAAAAAGCCGGATTTTGCTTTGTATTTGTATAAAGTGCCGAATAGATACGGCCTGTTGCGGAAGATTTTGACCTCATTGCGGGAGCTCTTTAAGATTACCGCCAGATTGACCATCAGGGCATCGATCTCCCTTTAAAACACCCGAATCCAAAACATAGGAACAGTTCCCATCCCCCTACAAGCGCCTTACAAATCTTCAGGGAATGCACCCACAAGGACGGTACACTTTTTTCTTTTGTGAGCTGTTCAAGCCCGCAAGGCTT
>JBEBWN010000033.1:0-18023 GCA_040392235.1 Taibaiella helva
TTTTTTTGTCCATTGTTACACTTTTTGGTGTAAACCTATTTTAGGACAAGACAGTGGGTTGTACAGAACTGCGTTCCAGGAAAAGCTGTCAATCAAGGGAAAAGCCCTAAGGGCTTCAATATTATTAACCGCCGGCGCAACCGGCGGCCGGTAAACAGCACCCCCACCCAACCCTGAAAGGGTTGAATATACATTTAAAAGGGGTACGAAACTTTGTACACCCTACCTTTCGGGCTTATTACTAATACCGTTAACTTACATATGCTTTACTATTTTATTATGTATGCTTAATACTTTTTTGCAGCAATTAGCGATGCCGAATGCAGCAGACGGAACCAAGCAGCAGCTATGATTAGAAGGATTATAGCGGACAGAGGATGCTTTTTTGCAATTTATATTGAGGTTGTCCCTTTAGAAAAAAAACTATAGGTCCCCTAAATAGGTGAAACCCCAATTATACCTTTTTAAGCCCGATGGCCTTGGTCTTTACATCTTATCAACATCTGGTACGGTATTTAACGCTTATCTTTGCCGCATTTATCAGGAATCGGCAGAGTCGATTATTTCGCTAATAGTCTAATACGGTTAATGAAAGATAAGATACAGAAATTAAAAATTCGTGACTGGAACGAGCCCCAGGCACATTCCAGTTGGCAGATATTTAAGATCATGGCCGAATTTGTAGAAGGCTTCGAAAATCTTGCGAAAATAGGGCCTTGTATCTCGATCTTCGGCTCGGCGCGTACGCAGCCCGGCCACAAGTATTATGAGATGACAGTGGACCTTGCGCTCAAATTGTCGAAAGAGGGATTTGGTATTATCAGTGGAGGTGGACCCGGCATTATGGAAGCAGCTAACAAAGGAGCTCACCTGGCCGGCGGTAAGTCGGTGGGGTTAAATATTGATCTGCCTTTCGAACAGCATTTCAATCCCTATATAGATAGTGATAAGAATTTGAATTTTGATTACTTTTTCGTGCGGAAAGTGATGTTTACAAAATATGCCCAGGGTTTTGTGATGATGCCGGGCGGCTGGGGTACAATGGATGAATTCTTTGAAGTAGCGACCCTGATCCAGACGAAAAAATTTACACAAACACCGTTGGTGTGCATGGGATCGGACTACTGGGGAGGATTATTTGAATGGATGCGGAAAATAATGTTGGATCACGAATCGAATATCAGTCCCGGCGATCTTGATCTAGTTAAAATATTTGATACGAGTGATGAAGTTGTTAATTATATTCGTGAGTTTTATACACACAATAAATTAAAGCCAAACTTCTAATAGCATATGCAGCACATCATCACACCAGATCCGATTAACTATTACGCGGAACAATATACCACTCCCGAAGATGCGGTGCTGGCGACATTGAACCGGGAAACACATGCTCATATACGAGGTGCCCAAATGATTTCCGGGCATTTACAGGGAGCGGTTCTGAAAATGCTGAGTCAAATGATAAAGCCCCGCCAGGCAATAGAACTGGGCACCTATACGGGTTACTCTGCCATTTCGCTTGCCGCCGGATTACAGGCAGGCGGCATACTACACACGGTGGATATCGACGCCGATGTACAGGATATGCGAAATCGTTACTGGCAGCAGGCTGGTGTGGCAGGCTGTGTACGGCAGCATATTGGCGAAGCAGCCGGGATCATTGGACAGATCGAGGGCGATTTCGACCTGGCTTTTATCGATGCTGATAAAAAGAATTATGGACTCTACTTCGATTTGCTGATAGAACGTATTCCTTCCGGCGGAATGATCATAGCAGACAATGTACTGTTTCACGGCGAAGTGATTTTGCCGGTGGAGCAGCAAAGCAGCGCTGCACAATATATTCATCAATTTAATAAGAAAGTAGCGGACGACGACAGGGTAGAGCAGGTGATCATGCCCATACGGGACGGCCTGATGCTCATTCGTAAGAAGTGACCTTGCCGGCACGCATTAAAGTATTTAATTGTTTAACCGGGCTGTTAAGCCGTTTTTTAGAAAATATGGTTCGGAAATATATATTATTAGGAATGATTGCCTTCTGTAGCTGGGCAAGCTATGGGCAAAAATCATATAACGAGCAGGTGAAGGCCTATATAGAACAGTATAAGGAGCTGGCCGTTGCCGAACAAAAGCGTACGGGTGTACCTGCGGCTATAAAACTGGCGCAGGGCATATTTGAAACAGGAGCGGGTAGCAGTGAACTGTGCAATAATGCACAGAATCATTTCGGCATAAAGTGCAAAACCTCCTGGAGCGGCGAAACTTATTCTTATACGGATGACGCGAAAGACGAATGTTTCCGGAAGTATCCCTCCTCCCATCAGTCGTATAAGGACCATTCCGATTTTTTGAAGAATAACAAACGGTATGCTTCCCTGTTTAATCTTTCGCCAACCGATTATGCGGCCTGGGCCTATGGGTTGAAGCGCTGCGGCTATGCCACCAATCCAGCCTATGCAAAAAAATTGATCAAGACGATCGAAGATTTTCATTTGCAGGAATATACTTACGCTGCATTAGATAATGCTGAGGAACAAATACTGTTGGCATCGACCGAAAAAGCATCTATACCGCAAACCAAAAGACGCGTTTCCTCTGCAGCTCCGGGCGAATATATACCGGCTGATAATACCGCTGCGCAGGCCGATAACATTGTAGCAGAGACTTTCGATGATGAAATCATTGTGGAGAAGGCCATTGCACAGGATGCCGGCACAACGAAGGGCGTTGTGGACTATTACCAGAACACTTCTAAAAATGGTATGAAGGGATTTTACGCGCGTAAGGGTGATATGCTTCTAGAGTATGCTATCAAGAATAGGATCAGGTACGCCAAAATACTCGAATATAACGACCTGCCCGACGCCCCTTTGGAAGCGGATATGTTCGTTTACCTGGAACGCAAAGGAAAAGCCGGTAGCAAAGAGCAGCATAAGGTTGCCGGCGGGGAGACTTTATTGCAGATCAGCCAGCAGGAAGGAATTCAATTACAGCAACTGCGTTCTCTGAACCAATTAGAAAAGGGCGAGGAGCCAGTGGCCGGAACGATTTTGAACCTGAGGGAGCCTGCTGCAGAAAAACCCCAACTGTACCCGGCCCGGCAAAAGAATAGTAGCCCGGCAATAGCGGCCACAACTCGTGTGCAGGAGCCCGCGCAAAAAAAGGATAGCTATATTGCCACCACTGCCCGGGATGAACCACGGCGGGCGCTTGCTACAACGACTACTAGCGAAGGGAATAATGACTATACGGAGACACGGCCGGCCGCGCAACAACAAAATGTTAATATTGCGAACGAGAAACCGGTAGAGGACGTTATTGCCGAAGAAGGGGCAAAGAAGAACGGAAGAGAAATGACTGCCTTGGAGAAGCTGAAGGCCCATATGGATAAAACGGTCTATGCCACAGAAAGGAAGTATGAACCAAAAACAAGTCGCGACTATGGCGAGGTAAGCGAAAACCAGGAAGAAGAAGTAACCCCGCCGGCTGCCAATACAAGCAGCTCTGCTACCATAGTACGCAAAAATGCCACCCCGAAAAATACGGTAAAGCCAGCGGCGGCCTCAAAGTCTAAAGTGCATACCGTGCGCAAGGGGGAAACACTTTTTTCTATTGCTCAAAAGTATCATGTAACCGTAAGCCAATTACAAAAATTCAATAAACTGGGCGGCGCTAAAAAAATCGTTCCGGGAATGAAATTAAAAACCACTCCCTGAATTGTTTATAAAAAATGAGAGCGGGATGCCTGTTTCGGTTGGAACCATGGCATCCCGCTCTCATTTTTTATGGGATTGCTTCGTTATACGCTATCCCAAATGTTTATTTCACCTCTGCATAATCAATATACTCTCCGTCCAATTGATGCTTGGGATTAGCTTGTCGGGTGCTATTATCTCCACCCTGCATACCTTCCATTTTCTTTTTTAAGTCATTAATATGTTGATGCGTCATGCTGGTCATTTTAAGAACGGGTAGCAAAAAGCGCAGTAAAAACCTGATTACTAAAAACAACAGAACCAGTATTAGAAAAAACTTGAACATAGATCAAAGATAACAAAAATGTTTTTCAGCTCCGGGATAATAGTTTGAATTTAACATACCTGGCTTATGTGATCGCGCTTTTCAGAGGTCCGCGGAAGCGGGGCCGGGGCGTTGTGGCTTTATGCTATATCAAGCAAGTGGCTGTTCGGAAGTCAGGGCTGTATGATACATTTTTTCGTAAATACCTTTCTGTGCGATCAGTTCTTCGTGGGCGCCTTTTTCTTTCACAATACCTTTTTCCAATACAACGATCTGGTCTGCTTTCCGTATAGTAGACAGCCGGTGTGCTATGACAATGGCGGTCCGGCCTTTAATGAGTTGCTCGATAGCTTTCTGGATCATTATTTCAGATTCTGTGTCTACCGATGCGGTTGCCTCGTCGAGGATTAAAATAGCCGGATCGTACAACAGGGCTCTTGCAAATGATAGTAGTTGTCTCTGTCCCTGCGAGAGCATATTGCCTCTTTCCATTACATTAAACATGTATTGTCCGGGAAGTTGCATAATGAAATCATGGATGCCTAATAATTTGCAGGTTTCCGTAACCTTTTCCAGCGATAGCGCATCGTTCCTCAGCGTAATATTTTCGAAAATGGAGCCCGAAAACAGGAAGACGTCCTGCAGCACAATACCAATTCTGGCCCGAAGACTTTCAATATCGTATTCATTAACATTGCGGTCGTCGATAAATATACTCCCGGACTGGATTTCATACAGGCGGGTAAGAATACTGATGACCGATGTTTTCCCTGCGCCGGTATGTCCTACTAACGCGGTTGTGGAGCCTGCCGGTACTTCAAAAGATACGCCCCGTAACACCGGTATGTCTTTTTTGTACTCGAAATATACATTTTCGAAGCTTACTTTGCCCTGCAGTTCCCGGGCCACAAAACTACCGTTATTTTGTAAATGCTCCTGGCTGTCGAGTACCCCGAAAACCCGTTCTGCGGCTACCATGCCCATTTGCAGGGTGTTAAACTTGTCGGCGAGCATGCGCAAAGGGCGAAACAGCAGGTTGAGGTACATCAGGAAAGCGATTATAACGCCCTGTGTTACTTCATAGTCCAACATACGGGAGGCTCCCCACCATACCAGCAGGCCCATAGAAATAGCCAAAATAATTTCTACTACCGGAAAGAAAACGGAATAGGCGAATATAGCCCTGATGTTAGCATCGCGATGGTCTTTGTTTATTGCTTTGAATTTCTGAACGGCTTTCCGTTCGGCAGCAAATACCTGTATAACATACATCCCTGTAATATGTTCCTGGGCAAAAGCGTTCAGCTTTGCCACAGCATTTCTAACCTGCTGGAATGATTTTTTTACACTTTCTTTAAAAAAGTAAGTAGCAATAATAAGCAGGGGAAAAACGGCCAGACTAACCAGGGTAAGCCGCCAGTCGGTATAAAACATAATGACAATAATGGCTACAATGGTCAGTACATCGGCAATGATAGAGATTAACCCTTCAGAGAATACATCGTTGACGGCTTCTATATCGTTGATCGTTCGCGTAGTAAGGGTGCCTATAGGCGTTTGATCGTAATATGCGAGATCCTGGTGGATGATCTTTTTAAAAACCTTTTTACGGATATCATTTACCACTGTCTGTCCCAACCAGTTAGTGATATACATAAAACAAAAGCGCAATAAGCTTTCTAAGAGCAAAATGCCGATCTGAGCAACGGAAATCAGGATGAGCGCATCTAGGAGCTTGTGTATAATATAGTGGTCTACAGAGTATTGAATGAGGAAGGGGCGTACCGGAGCCAGTATAGCCAATACAATAGCCAATACAATGCTGGTCATAAGTTTGCTCTTGTAGGGCACAGTATATGAAAATATTCTTCTTAAGGTACGTAGACCGCCTCGATTGTCTTGCTTCAAAATATGGGTTTAAAACAGATGTAATAAAGGCTCTCCGGAAATAATTGCTTTGGAAATACAATAACCTCCTGAAGAGAATCATGCGCGATTTGATATATTCGCAATATGAAACGCAAAGGTACAGTGATTTTGGTAACGTTAATATTGCCTATAACATCATTAAATGAATCTATAAGCAAAAGAATTAAAGATTAATTTTGCCCCGATTACCTGGTAACTATAAAAACTAGTGGAATATTCAGTCAAATGGCAGCTCCCAAAACCAAAAAAACATCTAATTCCAAACAAACGTCTAACGCCAAAAAGCAACCGGAGGTAAATGCCGCGCAGCAACGGAATATCCGTCTTGCAGCAGGCTTCGTTTTATTGCTGGCGGGCAGCTTTTTTACACTTTCCATTATCAGCTACTGCTTTACCTGGAAACAGGATCAGAATTACCTGATCTCTGCCCAGGGCATATCGTCGTTTTTATGGCGCGATTCGGCCCCGATTGAAAACTGGTGCGGCCGTTTAGGTGCAGCAACAGCCCATATGCTGGTGTATGAAGGCTTGGGTATTCCAGCCCTTTTATTTACGGTATGGTTGGCGGCCTGTGGCGTTAACTTCGTTTATGGCCGCAAAGTTATTTATACCCGGAAGTGGTTGCGCTGGATGGCGCTGGCATTTTTATTTGTTTGCCCGCTGCTGTCTTTTGTTTTTCCTAATACTTCCTTCGCCCTGGGGGGCGCTTTGGGTAATGGTTTGGTAGAATGGAGCAATGGTTTTGTTGGAAAGGCCGGCAGCTTTTTCCTGTTGGTCACTGTATTCTGCATCTTTGCTTTCATTGTATTTCAGTGGGATATTAAACCCATTCTTCAGCGGGCCAGGACACTAATTCCCCAACGCAGGCAAGATGATGCCGTAGCAACCGCAACCGCTGCCGCCCTTGCCCCGGACGAGAGTACCCTGCCGACTGAACAACAGGAAAAAGAAATTTATGGTATTACGGAAGGAGAAGAGGATATACCACAGGTGGTACACCACGGCGGCAACAGGTTGAAAGATGCTGAAGCGGGAGAAGCTGTCGACGGATATAATGAACCTCTGAATCCCGGCAATATACATATGGAAATAATTGAGAAGCCATTCGCCGACGAACCCTCCCAGAAGCTAAGCAGCTCAAAAGAAGGCATTTACCTGGAACTGCCCCAGGAACAGGAACAAGCGTTGTTGTCGTTAGAGGAGACTGAAGAGGAGGAGCCATGGGAAGAGGAAACGGATGCAACATTATCTTTATCCGGCGATGAGGAAGAAGATGAGGAAGGTTTTGAATTCCAGATAACAACTGTAGAAGAGAAGTCTGCCGTGCCGGCTCATGGCGCTCATATCACCGTGGCCAGTGGCGAGCCATACGACCCGGCCCTGGACCTGCCCAGTTATAAATTTCCGACACTGGACCTGCTGGAGGATATTGAACAGGGCGCTATTTCGCTGGACAGGGACGAGCTGGAGAAAAACAAAAACCAGATTATTAGTACGCTGCGCAGCTTTGGTATCGAAATACAACGTATTTCGGCAACCGTAGGGCCTACAGTAACGTTATATGAAATTGTTCCGGCGGAAGGGGTACGTATATCTAAAATACGGAACCTGGAAGACGACATCGCCTTGAACCTGGCAGCCCTGGGTATCCGTATTATAGCACCGATTCCGGGAAAAGGGACCATTGGTATTGAGGTGCCCAATACCAATAAACAGATAGTGGCCATGCGCACACTGCTGGCCAGCGATAAATTTGTTCATAACAAAATGAGCCTGCCTATTGCTTTAGGCAAGAAGATTGATAATGAAAATTACATTGTTGACCTGGCCACGATGCCCCACTTGCTGGTAGCCGGTGCAACGGGCCAGGGAAAATCGGTCGGGATCAATGCCATCCTGATCTCTTTGTTGTATAAAAAACATCCTTCGCAACTGAAGTTTGTAATGGTCGACCCTAAGAAGGTAGAATTGTCCGTATACCGGTTAATAGAGAAACATTACCTGGCTATGTTGCCAAACGAGGAAGAGCCCATTATCACGGATACGAAGAAGGTGGTCAATACCGTAAATGCCTTGTGCATCGAAATGGACAACCGGTACGAATTGCTTAAGGATGCGGGAGCCCGTAATATAAAAGAATATAACGATAAGTTTATTAAACGCCGCTTAAACCCCAATAACGGGCATAAATACTTGCCTTTTATCGTACTGGTTATCGATGAATTTGCAGACCTGATTATGACCGCAGGCAAGGAGGTAGAAATGCCTATTGCCCGTTTGGCTCAATTGGCCCGTGCGGTAGGCATCCATATTATCATTGCCACGCAACGGCCTTCTGTAAATGTTATTACCGGTATTATTAAGGCCAATTTCCCCGCCCGTATAGCCTTTAAAGTGTCGGCCAAGGTGGATAGCCGTACCATTCTCGATGCCAGTGGGGCCGACCAGCTGGTAGGCCGCGGCGATATGCTGGTATCGCATGGTAGCGAGTTATTGCGCTTGCAGTGTGCTTTTGTGGATACGCCTGAAGTAGAACGTATAGTAGAATTTATAGGCAATCAAAAAGGTTATGCTACCGCTTTCGAGCTACCAGAATATGAAGGGGCAGAAGACGAACGCGTAGAAAGGGAATCGATAGACCTGGCCAAAAGAGATAAAATGTTTGACGAATGCGCCCGGTTGGTGGTTAATTCGCAAAGCGGATCCACGTCTATGCTGCAACGCAAATTTAACCTGGGTTATAACCGGGCGGGGCGTATAATGGACCAGTTGGAAGCAGCGGGAATTGTCGGACCGGCATCGGGTAGCAAACCCCGGGATGTGCTGATCACTACCGAATATGAATTGGAAAAACATCTTGAAGAATTGTTTTAAACAACATAATGATCTATATTGGCGGACAAATAACCGTTGAGCGTTAATAAATTACACTTAATGTTGTACCGTGAATTAAAATGGCTTTTATTGTCTTCCGCCCTTCTTAGCTATAAGTTGTCGGCCGGCCAGGGACCGGAAACGTATCCGAAAGACTATTTCCGCAATCCTTTAGATATCCCGATCCTGCTCGCAGGCAATTTCGGGGAATGCCGCCCCAATCACTTTCATACCGGGTTGGATCTGAAAACCAATGGCAAGGAAAACCAAAGGGTTTATGCAGCTGCAGAAGGTTACATTGCCCGTGTATCCATATCCCATTCGGGCTATGGTAATGCTTTATACATAAAACATCCTAACGGCTATACAACGGTGTACGGGCACTTAAACGATTTCTTTCCCGAACTGCAAACCTATGTGATAGCGCAGCAATATGCACAACGCAGCTGGGCGATAGACCTGAACCTGGATCCGGGGCAATTTCCGGTCGGGAAAGGACAATTTGTAGCTTTTTCCGGTAATACGGGCGGCAGTACAGGCCCCCATCTTCATTTTGAGATACGGAATAGCGAAACAGAACATGTTCTGAACGCCGCCCTGTTTGGCTTGCCTGTTAAAGATGAACGGCCGCCTGTGCCCCATAGTATAGCATTATACGGCGCACAAAGCGTGTACGTGCAAAGGCCTGTCCTGGTTAAACTGCAGCAACGCGGAGACGGCTATCAACCAGCGGAGCCCCGGTTGTCCACTGCTGAACCCTTTGTCCGGTTCGGTCTTTTGGCCGATGATTTTATGGAGGGTAGCGCCAATACGCTTGGCGTTTATGAGATGGAACTGTATATGGATGACATATTACAAGCCGCATGGAGATTGAATGACATTGACTTTGAACAGAACAGGTATGTTAACGCATTTGCCGACTACAGGCTGAAGGAAGAACAAAAAGGCTGGTACCAAACCTTATTCCGGGTGCCGGGCAATAACCTGGACGCGTACACAATGCTGAACGAAAAAAATGGCCTTTTGGACATCAGCGATGGAAAGGAGCATGCCATAAGGATTGTATTGCGGGATGCGCAACAAAACGCCTCAACAGTGCGTTTCGCTGTTGTGTCAACGGCTAAGGTTACCAGCTCCCCTTGTACCTTAACCTGGAATGCCGGTAAAGAAAACAGCTTGCTGACACCCACTTTAAGCTTTAAACTGGATAAAACGGCCTTGTACGACGATGTTTGCTTCGACTACACAGAAACACCTTCGCAGTATTACTCTGCAATGGTCCGGCTGGGCGACAGCAAAATACCCTTACAGAGTTATTCGGAATTGTCGGTCAAACTGAATAAACTTTTGCCCTTTGATTTAAGAAGCAAATTGATATTTGTACACCAGATCAAGGCCGCCCATTTGCCGGGAAATAATCCCCAGGATGCAATGGCTGCCCGTTTTGATAAGGGTTGGGCGGTAGCCCGGGTGCGTACTTTGGGCAATTATTATGTAACCGTAGATACTACCGGGCCTGCCATACAGCCCTTGCAAAAGCCGCAGGATATTGCAGCTGCGGGAAAGATACGGATAACGGTTAAGGACGATAAAACATCGGTTAAAAGTTTTGAGGCTTTGCTGAATGGGCAATGGCTGCGTTTTGTGCGGGCCGGTAATACCTATACTTATACATTGGACCAGTATTGCGTTAGTGGCGATAACGAACTGGTTATTAGTGCTGCTGATGAAAATGATAATGTAACGACACACCGTATACGTTTTAAAAAGTAAGAAGAACCAATGGCGGTAAAGGAGATGCAAGGACAAAAAAAACTTATACTCAAATTATTGAATCCCGGTAGTCAGAAGGCCCGCATGTATGGCTCCTGGCTGGCTTTATGCCTGGGATTAATATTGCTGTTTGCCGCCGTTATAGCCTGGGCCGATTTCAGCCAGCTCCTATCCGGAAAAGGTAAAGCAGAAACAATGGCATCATATATTGTAATTGGCAAGCAGGTTACCAATGAAAGTATGAGCCAAAGTCCGGGAGGTAACCTGTTCTCTGAAAAAGATATTCAAGACCTGGCAAAAGCAAAGGGCGTAAGAGCGGTGGGCCAATTACAGGCAAACAATTTCCCGGTTTCAGCCAGCCTGGGGGGCAATCTCGGATTCTATACCGAACTTTTCCTGGCGGCAACAGATGACCGTTACCTGGACCTGATGCCGGAAGACTGGCATTGGCAGCCGGGGCAAAACAGCCTGCCTATTATTATGTCGAGCGATTTTTTGAACCTTTACAACTACGGTTTTGCATTGAGCCAGGGCTTGCCGCAACTTTCGCAAGCCTCTGTAAGGTCATTGCCCTTCGAGATTTCCATAGCCCGGGGTGCCGAAAAGTACAGGGCGCAGATTGTCGGTTTCACCGACAGGATCAGCTCCATTTTAGTTCCACAGGGATTCATGGATGAAATGAACCGGAAATATGCCGGGAAGCGAACTGCCGGATCGTCCCGGCTGATCGTTAAGGTAGAAGATCCTTCCGATCCGGCTTTTGTATCCTTCCTGGAAAGCAATAAGTATACCACTAATCAGGAACAACTACGTTGGAGCCGTATCCGTACTGCCGTACAGGCTATAGTGTCTACTGTAGGTGCAGTGGCGTTGATCGTGGTAGGCATGGCCGTATTGTCTTTTATATTATTCGTGGAAATCACCGTCCGGCGCTCTTCCGATCATATCAGCCTATTGCGGCAGCTAGGATACGCTCCGGCCCTGTTAAGGAAAACCCTGAATCGCTTTTTCCTGCCCTGGTTAACTTCTGCAGTTATAGTGGCAGCGCTGATAGCCTGTGGTTTGCATATGGTGCTGGTGCAATGGTTAAGCCGGCAGGATCTGGCCATCGCTATTACGGACGGTTGGGTAGTGCTGCCGGTTATCCTCGCAATATTGGTGTTAATGTTCCTTTTACTTAAAGGGTCTGTTGCCCGGATTTTGAGAAAGGTATAAATCTTCTCTATATACTTTCGCTTAAGTGTTAATATGCTGGTAAAGCCAGGCAGGCAACCAACCCTGCACAAAATCAATTCTGTCTTTTTTAACGTAATTTTGAAATCCGGCCTGTACTAAAATAATATCAGGCTCAGAATTGCGTTATTGGTTATTATGCCGCGTGGCAGATGACTATAAATTTATTTGGAATGAGGAAAATTTTAATGTGCCTGTGTTTCCTGAGTGGTGGCTTCCTTAGTGTTCATGCCCAGCAAGGGGGAGCGAAAGTTTCCTCTTTCCCCGTTTATTCAGCCGGGGATGGCGTATCTGAATCCGGTACTTTTTCCAAGAAGATTGCTCTGAAAAGCGACATCGTACCTTCGGTACGCCTGGTTAATATACAGACACGTGTTGTAGATGCAGTGCCAAAAGGTATAAAAGTTCATAACAGTTTTGATCCGGATATCTGGACGGGTAAAGAACGGAAAAAGTCCTTTGCTTATGTAGTTATCCCGGCCTACCGTAAAACAGGCGATAAGATAGAAATGTTAGTGTCCTGCGACCTGGAAGTTGCCGAACCCCTCAGTGCAAATGCGGGGAATAAATGGGCACAGCGTCCGGCCGCTGCTCAAAATTCGGTTTTAGCTTCGGGTACCTGGTATAAAATTGCAGTACCCTCAAGGGGTGTGGTTAAGATCGACTATTCTTTTCTGCAAAGTATAGGCGCGGAGCCCGGAAGTATTAACCCAGCCAATATCCGCTTGTACGGTAATGGCGGCACTGTGTTGCCGGAAACGGCCGATAGTAATCAGCCGGATGATCTTATAGAAAATGCTATTGTGGTGCAATCGGCCGGCAGCACCTTCGGCCCTAATGATTACATTCTTTTTTATGCCAATGGCCCGGTGTTATGGGAAGGTGATTCGGTAAACCAAAGATTTAAGCACACTAACAATTGGTATGAAAACTATAGTTACTATTTCCTGAATTTCGACCAGGGTCCTGGCAAGCGTATCACTACTGAAAATGCAGACGGAGCTGGTATAAGTAACCCTGTGGCAGTAACTACTTTTAATGATTACCAGGTTTATGACATAGATAGTTTTAATGCAGGGGGTATTGGAAAAATCTGGTGGAGCAACCGTATGAGCCCGGTAGGTAATACACTGGAGCAGAACTTTAATTTTAATTTAGGCAGGGTAAGCGGTCCGGTTTCGTTGGAAACATCGGTAGCGAGTAAAAGCGATAATAACGGAAATGTGATGCGGGTACTGGTAGACAATGATTTGAAATGCAGCTTCAACATGCGTAGCCAGGGCGATGAGATTATTACAGTGGCGGATACCTTGCTCCAGTTCAACAGTGCTAGCGGAAACGTTAATGTTAAATTACGGTATACACCTAATGGAAATGGGACAGGATATGTTGATTTTCTGCGGTTCAACTACAGGCGGGAACTTGATTTGAACGGAACCGGCGGACAATTGGCATTCCGGGACTGGCAAACTGCCGGTCTTGGAGCAGGACAATATGCTACTTACCAGCTGGCTAACCCGGGCAACAGCATAAAGGTATGGGATATCAGCAACCCTTTACAGCCCGTTGAGTTACTGGGCGCTATGGCAAATGGAAAATATAATATTACCCGCGAAGCCAATGGCCTTAAAGAGTTTGTTGCTTATGATGGCAGCAATTTTCTGAAACCGGTTGCCCTGACGTCAGCACTTGTCGAGAACCAGAACCTGCATGCTATGCACACCGCCGAACTGTTGATCATAACCAGGAAAGACCTGTTGCCGGCAGCCGAAGCATTAGCGGCCTTCCACCGAAGCCACGATCAGATTTCCGTGGCCATTACGACAACCGATAAGATCTATAACGAATTTTCGTCTGGTGGACAAGATATTGGCGGTATCCGGAATTTTATTAAAATGTTTTATGACCGGGCGGCCAACGAAACGGAAATTCCTAAAAATGTTTTGTTTTTTGGCGCCGCTTCTTACGATTATAAGGATCGTCTGGCCTTTAATACCAATATTGTCCCTACTTTTCAGACCCTTTTCAGCGATAGCTACAGTGGCTCGCGCGGCGCTTATAGCTCCGACGATTTCTATGCATTACTGGATAATGGCAACGATCAGCTTTTAGATCTGGGCACCGGTAGAATTCCCGTTTTTGATCTGGACGAGGGCTACAAAGTAGTGGAAAAAATCAAGAACTATTGTAGCCCCAATTCTTTTGGCCCCTGGAAAAATATAGTGTCTTATGTGGCGGATGACGCCGAAAATGGAATGGATCACCTGGGCGACTGCGAACAGGTAAATGGTTTTTTCCAAAAGTCGGACAGGCTGTTTAATCTCTATAAGCTCTATTCCGACGCCCATCCTATAGTGGCAGCAGCCGGTGGTAGCCGGTACCCCTCTATGAACAAGGCTATTAATGACCGTATCGCTAACGGTACCCTGCTGATGAGCTATAGTGGGCATGGTAACCCGGAGCGTTGGGCGCACGAGGCTATTTTGACTCCTGACGATTACGGCGCCTGGACAAATATCAACAGTCTCCCGGTAATGGTTACGGCCACTTGTGATTTTGGGCGTTTTGATGACCCGGGCCAACGCTCTGCGGGGGCAAAAATGATGATCAATCCAAAAGGCGGCGCTATAGCCATGGTTACTACCACACAGGTAGTATATCCCGGACCCAATACCACATTGAATGCCATGTACACCCAAAAGCAGTTTTTACAGGACGAAAAGGGCAACTACCGCACATTGGGAGAAGCGCTTACTGCGGCTAAGAATGACTTTACAGGCGGTGGCAATAACAACAGGAAATTTGTGGT
Organism: Taibaiella helva; assembly: GCA_040392235.1. Lineage (GTDB taxonomy): Bacteria > Bacteroidota > Bacteroidia > Chitinophagales > Chitinophagaceae > Taibaiella > Taibaiella helvus_A. Next base: position 14,645 of record JBEBWN010000033.1, read on the forward strand.
ATTAGGTGATCCGGCACTTACTTTGCAGATCCCCTCCAATGGCATTAAAACAACAAAATTGTACCAGCAGGATGCAGACGATCTTACAGAGGCGGATACCATCAGTGCCCTGGGCCGGTATGTATTAGAAGGTAATGTTGTAGACCGGAACGGGAATGTGCTGGACGATTTTAATGGTACGGTCTACGTTACCATTTTTGATAAGATCAGGACAGTTCCTACAATTAATCCGAACCGACCTATCTACAATGGAGGCAGGTCGGCATTGACATTTGAAACCCAGACCAATACCGTAGCAAAAATCAGGGGCACGGTGGAGAATGGTGTTTTTTCTGCGGCTTTTGTAGCGCCCAAAGATATCAACTACGAGTATGGTTTTGGGAAAATCAGCTACTACGCCCATAGCGACCAAACGGATGCTACGGGTATGGACACTGCTTTTACTATAGGCGGCTATAACGAAAATGCCGTTCCCGACGGAGATGGACCGGTTGTGCGGCCCTTTATCGACAATGATAAATTCCGGGATGGTGGCGTAACCGGCCCTAACCCATCGCTATACGTTACATTATTTGATGAGAACGGTATTAATGTTTCCGGTAACTCGGTAGGACACGATTTGATAGCCATATTAGATGACGATGTAGCAAACCCGTTTGTAATGAACGACTTTTATCAAACCGAGCAAAATGACTACCGTCATGGCTTTGTGAATTTCAAGTTTTATAACTTGCCGGAAGGGAAACATACTATAAAAGTCCGGGCCTGGGATGTTTATAATAATTCGGGAGAGGGCACGGTTACTTTCGAGGTGAAAAATAAAGACAAAGGATTTATCAGCGATCTGTATAACTATCCTAACCCCGTACGGGATGTTACGCATTTCGTGTTCCAGCATAACCAGGAAGGCGAGGAGATGGATATAACCTTGCGGATTTTTACGGCGTCCGGCCAGTTGGTGAAAACCATGAAAAAGCATATTGAGACAACAGATGGTAACCGGACGGAACTAACATGGGACGGTACAACCGATGCCGGTCCGGGTTTGCCGAAAGGTGTTTATTTTTACAGCCTGCACGCAAAAACCGGTAAGGGAATTTCTGCTACTGCATACCAAAAGTTAGTATTGCTGCGTTAAGACTATTTTAAAGATATTGTGTTTGTGTATGCCATTTTCAGCTAATGTAAAACGGGATTTATAAATATCTTATCTTTGCCGGTCTTCAGAAAAAGGGGGAAATATAGGGATTGCTTCCTATGTATTGAGTGGCTACTATTTATATTGTGTAAATTAATTAATAAGACATAGAATGGCTAAAAGCTTTGCAATTGCCGGTGTGACGATCTTAACCGGGTTATTCAGTTCACAAACATTTGCTCAGAACAATAACAATAATGTTGTTAATCTGGATGGCCGGGTAGGCACTATTTCTACGGCAGTTCCTTTTCTGCGTATTTCCCCGGATGCCCGTAGCGGCGCTATGGGCGACGTAGGTATTGCATTGTCGCCAGATGCCAATGCCCAGTATTGGAATATCGGCAAAATGGCAGCCAACGACAAGAAAGCAGGGGCTTCTGTAACCTATACCCCTTGGTTGAAAGACCTGGTGCCGGATGTATGGTTAGGTTACTTATCTGGATTTGTAAAATTCGGAGAAGGTGATAACCAGGCTCTTAGTGCATCTTTGAGGTATTTTAACCTGGGTAATATTGAGTATACGGATATATACGCAGCCTCTACAGGTAGTGGTAAACCACGTGAATTTGCCTTCGATGTAGGATATTCCCGCCGCCTGTCTACCGACCTTTCTGTAGGTGTGGCTTTACGGTATATCAGCTCTAATATTGCTGCAGGTGCACCAAATGATGGTGGCGCTTATAGCCCCGGTTCCGCTTTTGCAGGCGATGCAGGACTGTACTATTCTAAAACAAAATATTCGGGAGAAGACAGAAGTGGTACTTTCAGCGCCGGCGTTGTAATTTCCAATATCGGTTCGAAGATCAGCTATTCTCAAACACAAAGAGATTTCTTACCGACAACTTTAGGCATTGGAGCGGCTTATACTTACCAGATAGATGTTTATAATAAATTTACCGTAGCGCTGGATCTGAACAAGGCCATTACCCCGGCTCCGATAAAAAAACAATACAGGGCAGTAGATGGCAGCGATTCGGCTATTGCTTTTGACCGCCAAAATGATCTCGGTATTTTATCTGGCATCGGCAATTCCTTCACAAAAGCGCCTAAAGGATATGGAACCAGCATTTCAGTAGGTGGTGAGTATTGGTACCAGGACCAGTTTGCCGTTCGCGCCGGATACTTTTATGAGCATCCCGATAATGGTAACCGCCAATACTTTACTTGTGGATTGGGTGTACGGTATAGCGTTTTCGGACTTAATTTCTCCTACCTGGTTCCTTCCGGCTCGGGTATTGCAAGAAACCCCCTTTCAAATACTTTGCGTTTCTCTTTGATGTTTGACTGGGATAAGGTAGCTTTGCAGAAATTGGAAAAGAAAAAGAAAAGTAGCTCATCATCAACCAGCAGCTCTTCTTCTTCCTAAATATAAGAAACTAAGGTGATAGGCTGTGTGGAGTATATCAATTGGCTGTTTATAACGAATGGCCTATCACCTTACCAAACTAACAGGCCGCTTTTCTTCTTCAGGAGGTAAAGCGGTTTTTTTTATGAACTTTTTTTTCAATTAGCTATGCAGTTACGTATCGGAAATGGTATTGATTTTCATCAGTTACAGGAGGGAATTCCCTTTTGGTTAGGCGGTATACAGTTAGAGCATTTTAAAGGCGCTGTAGGCCATTCCGATGCCGATGTGCTGTTGCATGCCATCACCGATGCGCTATTGGGGGCATTGGGACTGGGCGATATCGGCACCCATTTTCCCGATAATGATCCGGCCTATAAAGGTATTGACAGTAAAATACTCTTGGAAAAAAGCTACGGGTTGGTGCAGGAAAAAGGTTTTGAGGTTATCAACATAGATAGCACTATCTGCCTGCAGGAGCCTAAAATAAAACCGTATATACCGCGGATGAAAAAGGCGATTGCTGTGACCATGGGCATTGAGGAAGATAGAGTATCGATCAAGGCTACCACAACAGAAAAAATGGGATTTGTAGGCAGGGAAGAGGGAGTCATGGCTTATGCAACCGTACTGTTACAGAAAGAAGTATAACCTTTGGTGTTAAATATGAAAAGGGCAAATGCTTCCTCCAAGTGGGAGCATTTGCCCTTTAAGCCAAGACAGAGAAGGGGAATAAACTGCACAACTTACAGCGTAGTTACAAGCGCCTGGTCTTGTGTACTTAGGGTCTGCTGTTAAACTCAATCGGGTGCATCCCCCAGTGTAGTTAAAGTATC
>JBEBWN010000034.1:0-17963 GCA_040392235.1 Taibaiella helva
ATAAATGATAAATTTTTGGTTATGAAATCATATTTCTTCCTGATCGCCCTCCTGTTCGCCGCTGTTCTGACACGCGCTCAGAGCGCCGAACGAAACCTGTATTTCAACCAGAAAGAAATAGACAGAATTACCCGGGGCAATAGGGAAACCGCCATGCCGCTGTTACCTTTATCCAGCCCCGAAGGTATTCAGTCTTTAAGAGCGGTATCCGCGAATATCAGCACTGCCGATTCTCTCCTACCGGTCCTGGCGCAGCGCATGCTACTCTGTGTTACCGATTCCGCTACCGGTGGCGTGGGCATAGCCGCGCCCCAGGTGGGCGTTAACCGGAACCTGATCTGGGTGCAGCGTTATGATCGGGAACAAATGCCCTTCGCCTTATTCGTTAACCCCCGAATACTCTGGAAAAGTGAGTTGTCTCGCAAGGGTGCGGAAGGAGACCTTTCTTTCCCGGGAAGGGCAGAAGTTTACCGGAGCTATGTCATACAGGTGACCTATCAAACTCTGGAAGGCGCACAGAAAACAGAAATCATAGAAGGTTTTACGGCAGTTATTGTACAGCACGAAATAGATCACCTGCATGGTATCCTCCTGACCGACCGCGCTTCGGAACAGGCAGAACCACCCTACACTCCGGCAGAACTACATATTCCTCTTTATATCCGGCAGATACCACAACGGTAGCGAAAAATTAATTAGCCGGCCCGCCCTTTACTAAAAAAACACCTCCTCATGCAATTCAGCAAAAACGGGAAACTGATTCTCCTGCTATACCTTATGTTCACCAGCCTTTCCTGCGGCCTGCACTTCAAAGTGCATAATCCCAAAAAAGCGGGCCGGTATCCGGAATTCACCGACGAACAGATCGCACTCGGCAGCGACAACAAATGGCGCAACTGCTTTGATGTGCATCATTATGCTCTGGATATCCGCTTAGATGTCGCACAAAAACAGCTATCCGGATGGGTCGCTATTACGGCTACAATGACGGCAGTATCGGATAGTGTACAGATAGATCTGGGAAAAACGCTGGTAATCGATAGTATTTGTTGGCAACAGCGCAATGGACACCCCATAAACTACCGGCGTCAACACAGGGCTATATTGCTATCCTTACCGGAAAGCCTTAAGTCAGGCGAAACCTTTACTATTTTTGTAAAATACCACGGTCAACCCGGCGAAGCTCGGAAAGCCCCCTGGGAAGGTGGAATGGTGTGGAAAAAAGACAAACAGGGGCAACCCTGGGCCGGAGTAGCCTGCGAATCAGAAGGCGCCAGTACCTGGTTTCCCTGCAAAGATGTTACTTATGATGAGCCCGATAGCGCCGATCTGCATTTCAGTTTACCAGAAAGCAATTTGACCGCAGTATCGAACGGTACCTTTGAAGGCAAAGAGAGCCACAATGGCTACAATACATTTAAATGGACAGTGCGTAACCCAATCAACCTGTATAATATTACCTTTTATATAGGCGACTATGTCCGGATTGAAGATACCCTGGTTAGCCCATACGGAAAATTAAACATTAATCATTATGTACTAAGACTTAACGAGAACAAGGCCCGTGAACACTTTAAGGCCGCGAAAGAGCATATCAGAATTTATGAATCCTTATATGGCCCTTATGCATGGTACAGCGACGGGTTCAAATTAGTCGAGTCGCCTTATGCCGGCATGGAACACCAGACCGCCATTGCCTATGGCAACGGCTATAAAAATGACCTGCAAGGCGGTAAAGAAGACTATATCATGCTGCATGAAATAGGCCATGAATGGTTTGGCAATGCCGTTACCGCAGCCGACCTCGCAGATGTCTGGCTGCAGGAGGGAATAACGACCTATGGAGAAGCGCTCTACCTGGAAAAGAAATACGGCAAAAGGGACGCGGACAAACACATGTTGTTCTATAGATTTTTTATCAAGAACAAAAGACCGCTGGTCGGGCCAACGGAAAGGAGATATTTCGACTATAACGATGGAGACGTTTATGTTAAAGGAGCATGGATGCTGCAATCGTTGAGGGCTACGATTAATAATGATTCTTTATTTTTTGCGGCCCTAAAAACATTTTACCAACACTACACCAGAAAAGTAACCAACAGTAAAGATTTCATCGCGGTTATTAATGAGGTTACGGGCAAAGACTACAATTGGTTTTTCCGGCAATATCTATACAACAATAAAGTACCCATTCTGGAGTATGTACAAAAAAATGGGGTTCTGTACTATCGCTGGGTATCCGTTTCCGATGATTTTAAAGAAATGCCGACCCTGCTCACCAAACAGAACGGGGAGCACATAACCCTTTATCCCAGTACCCAGACACAGACCCTAGTCCTGAATGCAGATGGCTCGGAGGCTCCCTTTTCTTTTATGGAGACAACCACGCTACACGGTGTTAAAAAGAATAAAACTTTGAGCTTAGCGCGATAATACTTTCGGTTTAAGTGTCAATTTACCCACCGGTTCAGGCGCTGCTTCACCTGCGTTTCAGACGCCCCGCGTGTCCCTAATACATACCGCAATACATTTCCAAAGCGTTTCTACCGGGCCCAGTACATATCCAATTATTGCAAATCAAAAGATTAGCGTGATAATTTGCAATATCAAAGTACTTTAGTGTCATACTAAGATACCTTGGCGTCATACTAAGATACCTCGACGTCACACTAAGGCACCTTGACATCATACTAAGGTAACTAGGCGTCGCACTAAGGTACCTTGGCGTCATGCTAAGGTACCACGACGTCACTCTAAGGTATCTTGACGTCGCACTAAGGTATCTTGCCGTCGCACTAAGGTATCTTGGCTTCGCACTAAGGTACCTCGACATCTTACTAAAGTACCACGACGTCACTCTAAGGTGCCTTGACATCTTACTAAGGTATCTTGACATCACACTAAGATACCACGACCTCGCACTAAGGTGTTTTAACATCACACTAAGGTACCACTACGTCACACTAAGGTACCTTGACATCTTACTAAGGTATCTTGACATCGCACTAAGATACCACGACGTCGCACTAAGGTATCTTAACATCACACTAAGGTACCACTACGCCACACTAAGGTGCCTTGACATCTTGATAAGATACCTCGACATCGTATTAAGAAACCTCAATAAAGTGCAATTAGTCGGCGCTCCGGTAATCCCGCACTTTGCCGGACTATCAATTGAAGCTTAGGGGAGGGTAACGCACAATGAGTGAGGGTCCCCATATTACATGGGTAGGAGCACACGTTACAGATGAGGAGGCTCGTATTATACAGGGAGGATCACGCCTTACAGATGAGGGACCCCACGTGACACGGGAGAAGGCTCGTATTATACGGGGAGGGGCACATGTTACAGGTGAGGGATCCCACGTTGCACAGGAAGGAGCCCGTATTACATGGGAAGGGCCAGCTATGTTGCGTGACCAGCGCCCTATAGCAGCGTAGTAGCCCGCAGCAGAACACATTTTACGGCAAATAATCCGCCCAGAATGCCCCACCAGGCGTACGACTTCGATGAGCCACCATCCACAGTTACTTGCTCATCAACCTATCACCGCAAAAAACACCTGATACCTAGTGTTAAAAACCAAAAAGTCAAAACCAAAAAGTATCTAGCATTTGTATTGATGTACAATTAATTATGGGATAACAACTCGAAACAGGGCCCTTGACAGGACACTAATACCTAATACCCGATACCTAATACTTAATACCCAATAAATGTCAGTCCTTCCCACTAACCAATCCTAACTGGAAAGCTCGCTTTACAATACCAGCAGTATTTTTCGCCTGTAATTTCTGCATCAGGCTGACCCTATGATTCTCGATGGTACGCAGACTTAAGTCCAGGCTTTCCGCCATTTGCTGACCGGTCATTTCTTCAATGATCATGTGCAATATCTCCTTTTCACGCCGGGTGAGCATGGGCTGCTGACGACCCGATTTTGTCTTTTCATTCCTATACAGATCGTTCAATATCTTACCCTGCATTACCGGATCTATAAACTGTTCGCCTTTGTGCACCTGTTCAATGGCTTCTTTCAGTTTAAACTCATCTGTATTCTTCAACACATAACCCAGCACTCCCTTTTCCAGCATCAACCGGGCATATTCAGAGGTATTAAACCCTGTTATGGCAATCATACGTACCTCCGGGTAGGCTTTAGCCACAAGCGCAGCCAGTTCATCACCCCTGACATCCGGCATCTGTACGTCCATAAGCAGAATATCGGGCTGTTGTTGTGCCAGCCCTTCCAGCAGAGATGTACCGTCATGGTAAGTGTGACCGATGCGGACACCTTCGAAATCATTGATCATTTCTACCAATCCCATGATCACCATTTTGTGATCATCCACTATGTCTACAACAATATCTTTCACCTTATTCATTTTTACGCTTTTCCAGGGGTCAGGGGGAATTCCAGGTAAACAGATGTTCCCTCTCCCGGCTTACTTTCTATTTCAATAGTTCCATTAACCGCCTCGACCCTTTTTTTCAGGTTCGGCAGCCCTATGCCTGCTTTTGATATATCGCCGGCCGCTATGCCCTTACCATTATCATCGATAGCAATAAGCAGGATATCTTTCTGCCAGCTAACCGACACCATAGCCTGCGTGGCTTCAGCATGCTTGATAATGTTATGAACAATTTCCTGAACTACGCGGTAAATCATCAGTTCGGCTGCCGGATTCAGTCTTTGCTCGACTCCGTTTATATCCAAATCGATCTCCAGGGCAACTACCTGATTCCATCGGTTTACCAGTAAATAGATGGCTTCGCCCAGTCCGCTTTCCGCAAGGCTTGAAGGTACTAAATTGTGTGCAATTTCTCTGAGTTCATCATTAGCATTATCCAATAGCGCAACCGCATTAACAAAAACCTTGTCATCGGCGAAAAGCCGGATACGCATCCTGAGCGTAGCCAGGCTGATTTTAATGGCGCTCAAATAACCGCCGATCCCGTCATGCAGCTCCCTGCCCAGACGGGCGCGCTCCGTCTCTTCACCCGCCATAACCGCCTTAAACATTTCCAACTCCTGTTGCTGCCGTAATTGCTTTATCCTGTTCCTTTGTACATAACGCGTGAGCCACAAAGCAATAGCCAAAAGGAAGACTGCTGCCAGGGCGCCGGCAATCAGCATGTTCTTTTCCTTGCTTTCGTGGCGTGCTACGGTCAGGTCGCGATCTTTCAGGGCCAACTCCCGGTCTTTTTGCAAGGTACGGTACCTAAACTCCAGCTCGTTAATATCCTTAATCTTTTCCCTGTTTAAAAGCGTATCTTTTTGCTGTGCCCACATATGCAACTGTGCCACCGTCTCCTTATACCTTCCGGTAGCTTCATAAATATCCGCCAGCGTTTGATGAGCAATCAGTTTATCATTAAAATAGCCCCTATCCTCGGCCTTTTGTAATGCATATAAAAGACTTTGCTCCGCCCGGTCATATTGTTTCAGCTGAAAGTAAGCCATGCCCATGTAATACCGGGGCATAATATCGCCGTAATAGGGGTCATGCGTGGGATTATCCCGGGCCACCTGCTCCAGGTAAACCAGGGCTTGCTCCGGGTGATTTTGGCGCAATTTTATTATCCCTAATCCATGATTGGCCGTCTGTTCCATTTCCCGATCGCCATATTCCCGGGCCAGCAAAAGAGCCTCACGAAAACTGGCCACAGCATCGGTATCACGCCCCATTCCGGAAAACACATTGCCCTTACTACAGAGCGTCATCATCAATTCCTTCCTGAAATGGTTTCTCCGGGCCATCCCTTCGGCCTGCTCCAGGTAGTTCATTGCCACCTCCGGACGTCCTATCTTTGCCTGGACAACACTCAGGTTATTATAGGTGATCACGATATGATGCCGCTCCTCCGGCAGACCGGCCCTGATTCCTTCCTTAAGAGAACTGTCAAAATACAGGGCAGCCAATTCATATTGTCCTGACAGGTAATAGATACTACCGATATTGCTGTAAGCAGCCGCCGTAAAATGGTGATAAAAAAAAGCGTTGCGGCTGTATCCAATAGCGCGTTTGTACAGTTGTATGGCATATGCCTGGTTGGACGTTTTATTAGCCAGGTTACCTAATTCAATCAAAGCGCCGGCAATTCCATCTACATAACCGATCTTCAGGCTCTGCGTATAAACGTAGAGCAACATACGCTTAACTGTATCTGCCGGCAAATAGCGGTTTTGCTCTCCCGAACGCAATATCCTCATGATCTCCATTGTATCTTCTGCACGAAACCTTTGCGCCGGCGAAGTGCTGAACCACCGGGACTGGTAAACAGGATGCTCCTGGGCCTGCAAAAAAGGGGAGACCGACAGGGCAACCAGCAGCAGATAATAAAATAAGTAACACCCCCCTAGCTTTCTCATCGCTATTTAATAATCCCTTATACAGCCGAAATACTATTTTTCCGGCACATTTAATTTACCCGGTTGATTATCAACCTTTCACTATTTCATATGTTGGTGTTTGGGACACAACACTAATGTAGTAAATTTCAATAACTCGCCTCAAGTTTTCCGGCAAAAACCACCATTTCCTTCAATTGAAGGGAATAATAGAGAAGGGCGATCACGATAACAGCAAAATTGGTAGTTTTCTACCAATTATTGATTGCGGCTTTCTCTCTTTTTTGGTAAGCCACTTCCTTGTTCCTTTGTAATAGACAAGCGGCAAACGCTATATTTATTGTAAAACAATCTATATGAACTATAAAAATTTACGCAAATGCCTGTTAATGAGTACGGTACTAGGGACAGCAATAACTACTACCCAGGCGCAATCCGTCCGGCTGGAATGGGCCGGGCAGTTTTCAGGGGCCAACTCCGATGAGGCGGCTTATGGTTACGGCATTGCGGTAGATGCTAGCCAGAACAGTTATACCGTGGGCAGTTTTAGCGGAACAGTCAATTTCAACCCGGGTGGGGCTCTAAACACCTTCACCTCATTGGGCGGAATGTACTTTAATGCCTTTATTACCAAGCTGGATGCCAGTGGTAAATTTGTATGGGCCAGGCAATTAGGCGGCGCAAACGGCACAGAAGGCTTTGGTATTGCCCTCGATCCTCAGGCTAATGTGTATACAACCGGCTACTTCCAGGGCGATGGCGACTTTGACCCGGGTAGCGGTACAACCACCCTTTCTTCCGGTAGCATTTACGATGCTGCAAGCTTTATATCTAAACTGGATTCATCCGGTAAATTTGTATGGGCTAAAAAAATAGGCGGGGGCAGCTGGGTTCAGGGCATTTCTATCGCAACCGACGAACAAGGTAATATCTATTCTTCCGGACAATATGATGGCACCCTTACATTTGACGGCATTTCGACAGGTTTAAAAGCCACTGGGGATAATAATGTATATATTATTAAAGTAGATCCCGCCGGCAAACTGGTATGGGCCAAACAACTAGGTACCGGCAGCGGCTACCTGGAAAACCGGGCTATTAAAGTAGACCATTGGGGTAATGTACTCTCGACCGGGCTATTTAGCGGTACCGGCGATCTGGATTTTGATCCGGGAGCCGGACAGGCCCTTTTAGCTGCGGGTGGGTCCAATAGCACTTACATTTCCAAACTGGATAGCGATGGCAATTACATTTTTGCCAAACAATTTTCCGGTAGCATGGGTGCTATGGGCAATGCACTCTCCGTCGACGAGTGGGGCAATATTTTTACGGCAGGCATCTTTATGGGCACCGTCGACTTTGATCCGGGTACAGGAGTCAATAATCTCTCTGTAACAGCTACGGGCTTCGATTGGGATGTTTTTGTTTCCAAATTGGATTCAGGGGGAAATTTTCAGTGGGCCAGGAAGCTGGGAAGCAAAAATTTCGAGGACTGCAAGGCCATAGGGCTGGACCGTTGGGGACAACCTTATATAACGGGTTACTTTTCCGGCACACTCGACTTCGATCCTGGCACCGGCACTTACCCGCTTACCGCCCTGGGTTCCGATATGTACGTGGCCAAACTGGATACTGCAGGCAATTTTGTCTGGGCAAAGAATATCGGGCGTTCCACACTGGCCGACGATATGGGTGTGGGCAGGGGCATCGTAATAGACCCATCTTCTAATGTCTATACCACCGGATCATTCACGGGCGCTATGGATTTTGACCCGGGCGATAACGACCTGATCATGAATGGTGGTCAGATATATTCCGATGATGCTTTTGTACATAAAATGATATGCGCGGATACCTCGTCCTCCCGGAGCAACCTGGCCTTATGTCAGGACAGCCTGGTCTTCCTGCAACAAACATTAACCAGCAGTGGCACCTATACATTTCGCGTGCCCAACCATGCCGGCTGCGATAGTACCATTACCCTGAACCTGCAACTACAAGGACATCTGGAAAAGCCCGTCATTGCGGTAAAAGGCTTCGAATTGTCCACCACCACTACCTTCCCCGCCTACCAATGGTTGCAGGATGGTGCGATGATACCGGGCGCAACACAACAAACTTACCAGGTAACACAAAATGGCCTTTATAGTGTAATCGTAAAAAACGAAGGCGAATGTTCCGATACCGCCAATGCATACGAAGTGAAAAATGTAGGCATAACCGGGGGCGTTTACGGCAACACCGCTATACAGATCGGGCCTAATCCCTTTACAGATTGGATTACCGTGACCGGTACCGGTATCACCGACATTTCTATTATAACTATAGAGGGCAAACTGGTTCTGCATACAAAAGAAACTACACATATACCTACGGATAAAATAGCTCCGGGCATTTATTGGCTGCAGATGCGGGATGCACAGGGCAGACTGTTGCAAACGGACAAAATAGTCAAACAATAAGAGCGGGAAAGCTACAAACAGCCTTTACTCATCCAGGGTGGTTCCAGAAACCACCCTTTTTTTATGCGTATACACGCCCGTTTATTGCCGGAGACAACAACTACTTCCCCGTTTCTCCATGGGCAGCATCAACCGGTTTTGATTCGGGCGATCCTTTTTGCCGCAGGAATATCGACAACAGAACGATAGACGCCACAGACAAGAACTCACTTTGCCAGTTCTGGAAAGTCTCAAACCAAAAGAGCGGCTCGCCCAAATAATCGTTCAACTGCACTACAGGCTGTCCTTTAATGCTATTTTCATGATTGGCATCGCGGAAACTGCCATACAAATGCATTATCCAGCTCAACAGGAAAAGAATCGCAAAGGCTATCGAAAGAGAGTGCTTATAAACGGCTAAACGCCAGCCTCCCTTTTTTACTGGGCCAGGAGCATCCGGATGCTGATCGCGGCCCATCTCTTCCGGCTCGTCCGGATCCTTTGATTCAGCATACCATGCCTGCCGCAAAAAATAGTCAATACCATATAAAGGAACATTTGCAAAAACCCACAACCTCGATTCTTTTTTCGATTTACAGGATCAAACACATAGCAAATATCTGACCCAGGGACATGCCGAATTGGCCATCAAAGACCTCCGCGATGACGAGCGCATATTATCTTCTGACCAGTTTGCCATTGTGGAAACCTTCTGCTATCGCTATTAAAGCCGTTCTATATTACATTCAAAGGAAGTGCTGCTAAGGCACTCCCTTTAATTCTTCCGCCTACCCTACGGCCCCTGAGTATTCCCCCCTTTTATATCCAGTCGCGCCAAAGCATCAGGTCATTTCATCTAAATCTAAGGCCCTGGCCTTTGCCATCCCCTATAACATCCACGCCTTCGCGGCGAAGCAGGGAACCGTTACCGCCTAAAAGGCTCCCTTTACATACATACCGTCCTTAAAACCGCCTGTTCCTAAGCATACAGAATCTCTTTGTCGACATTTTTTTGCTTTCTGTCCCCCATTATATGTTGTTTATAGAATATTCCTTCAGAACCTGGTAGCGTTAACTACATTCGTCAGTGCAGCAATCAGCTGCTTTTTTTTCTTTCTCAATTTAAAACACAGACGCAACATGATCAGATGTACACTACTTACGTTGATCTTTTCGGCCACCATACTCCTGAGCCGCGGGCAGGAATATTATAGCCAGAAAGATAATTTCCTTAAAGCCAACAGCGTATGGGCATTTCAGAAAAAGACGGGGCTGGATTTCCGCGCCGGATCTCCCAAGCCGATCAGCTCTGCTATGTTCGGCAACTCTCTTTCCGAGGAAGGCGCCTCTTCCGTATGTGATCCCAATACCGGAGAATTACTTTTCTATTCCAACGGGATAAACGTATGGAATAAAAACGGCGTTGTCATGCCCAATGGCAGCGGAATACTATCGGGCAACTCTACAGCCCAGGGTGTCTGCATCGTCCCATTGATTGGTGAAATGGGCAAATACTACCTCTTTTCCCTGTACGGCTCCAGTAATACACCCTACCCTATAATGAATACATCGAGCGGATTTGCTTCCTTATCCTATTCTATAGTAGATATGAGCCTCGATGCCGGCAGGGGAGATATTATATCCGGCAAAAAGAACATAGCCCTAAGCCTTGATTCCTTATCCGAGGCTATGATTGCCGTTCCAGGCAATAACTGCGATATCTGGCTTATGGTCCATAAACTTATCGATCCGGTCTTCAAGGCATACCATATAACAGCCGGAGGGATCGACACTATTCCAGTCCTCTCCGAAACAGGTTCCGGAATCAGGGGGAAGGGTACCTTTATGGGTACCTATGCTTACAAAATAAGCTGCATGGCGGTTTCGCCCGACAGGACCCGCCTTGCCATAACCAGCAAGCCGGGCATCGTACTAGGGCCGCCAGCTACCGAACTGGCCGGAGCCCTGGTCTGTAAATTCGACCCCGGTACCGGTGTGGTAAGCGATGCCATTAAACTAACCCATACCGCGGTTTATGGCGTGGCCTTCTCGCCCGACAATACCAAGCTGTACATTGGAGGAGACAATCTACCCCAGTTCGATATTTCCAATTATGACTCCCTTGCCATCGGCAGATCCAGAACAGATCTTTCGCCGACCATACTGGACACTTATTTAAGACTATACCGTGACACGATTTATAGCAAAACGGCCCAATCGTCCAGCGCGACACAGTTAGCTTCGATCGACCGGATCAACCAGCCCAACAACAAGGGTCTGGCCTGCAACCTCCAAACAAAAGCCATCATCTTTACCGACACAACAGCGCCGGCTCATATATGCCTGCCCACGGAAGTCGTTTATCCTATGCCTGGCGACACCTTCCGCAGCCTGCTTCTCGATACCCTTGCCTGCACCCCGCAAATACGTATCACAGGCCCGGCAAATCAAAAAGAATACACATGGGAAGACGGCAGTAAGGACCCGATACGAACAGTAGCCGTGCCCGGCAAATATTGGCTGAGCAGCGCCGGCAGTTGCCATACCAGGATCGACACCTTCCTGGTTGACGGCGGCATAGAAAAACCGGTTATCCGCGTAGAGGAGTTTGAACTCAGCACCACAACAACCTATACCAGCTACCAATGGCTCTACGACGGAACCGCCATACCCGGTGCCACTGCCGAAAAGTACACGGTAACAAAAAATGGTGCATACCAGGTTATCGGCACCAATACAAAGGGTTGCCAGGACACTTCCGAAATTTACCCGGTAAACAATGTATCCCTCAAGACACCCGACAATCCCTTACAGGTGCGCGTCTACCCTAACCCCGCAAACGATAACTTATATCTTCAAACCCCTGTACCACTGAACATCACCCTATATGACGCCAGCGGCAGGTTATGCTTAAGCGCGGAACAGACAAAAATAATCCCTGTCCGTCATCTGGCCGGAGGCCTGTACACCATAGTCATTTCCGACAACCAAAACAACCTGCTCCAGCGAGAACGCATAACCATTATCAGGCATTAGGCATGGGCTAAGCAATGCACAATACAAAAACATATAGCGCACAGCATAAAACACATAGTTCATGATACCTGCCCCATAACACACAGATTACAATACCGGTACTGTGTACACAATACATAGTACCGGTACAAATACACAATACCGAATACATTGTACACCGTACAAATTAACAGGCATTTATGAAGATGAGCCGGCAGTCAATCTATATAATCATCTGGCATTCCCTTTGTTCGGGGCTGTTATTCTTTTTACCCTTGTCCTTATCGGCACAGCAGGAAAACGTTTGGTGCTTTGGCGACAAAGCCGGGATCGACTTCAATGGCGGCCCTATCGCTATAAAAACCGCCATAAAAACTACCGAAGGCTCAGCCTCTGTCTGCGATGACAGGGGCAGCCTCTTGTTTTATACAGACGGCCACCAGGTTTGGGATAAGCACCACAAACTAATGCCCAACGGCGATAACCTGCCCGGCCAGGCGTTCAATATGACCTTCAGCACTTCCCAGGGCGCAGCTATTGTCCCTTTTCCCGGGGATCCGGACAAATATTATATTTTCTCTCTGGCAATGGACGTGGGCCTGTCGCCGGCAGGAAAACTATACTACAGCGTTGTAGACATGCAACGCAATGCCGGTTCAGGCGATATTATACCCGACCAAAAAGGTGTGCTGGTAGACAGTCTTTTAACCGAGCATATGACCACTGTAACCGGTCCGGATTGTAATGTATGGCTGATCGTAGTAGACAGGATACATCAGCAGTTCCACGCGCACAACATTACCGTAGACGGTATACAGCCCAACGCGGCAATCTCGCCCAAAATGCCTCCGGAAGGCATATTTCTGGGCATTTTAGGTTGTCTCGACATTTCACCGGATGGAAAGAAATTAGCCATAGCGCAGGGCAACCTGTACCTCTATGATTTCAATCCGGCAAATGGCACATTATCCAATCCTCTTTTGCTGGAAAAAGATATTTCCGGCTCTTTTTATGGCGTTTGTTTTTCGCCGGGCAATTCAAAACTCTATGCGAGCACGGCAGTCACCCTCGAGCAGTTCGACCTCTCCTCAGGCGACCCGGACACAATGGCGGCATCGCGTTATACCCTAAGTAGCAGCCAAATATTCCCGAGTATTAAAAGGGGACCGGACAAAAAGGTTTATATAGCCAGCAACAGGGCCAGTCTTCACTGTATTGCGCAACCGGAACAGGCGGGCCTGTCGAGCGACTACAGAGCAGACGCCCTTCCCCTACTACCCGACACCCGCTCCGAGCTGGGCCTGCCTAACAATATCGCAGTGCTGCCTCTTCGCCGGCAATCCAGCCTGCACCAGGACACTATATATTGTGCCGACAGCGCCCGGTTAGTAGCTGTCCATACCGATGGACGAAATTACACCTGGGATGACGGCTATAAAAACAAGGACCGTTATGTCCGGGAATCCGGCGTATACGCTATACACTATAACCGTTTCAATATGGGCGACTGTACAACGTATATTGATTCTTTTCACGTTGTGATGATTAAAAACACTTTCCTTTCCGAAACGCAGAGCATAGTACGCAATTGCCCTACCGACACCTTCTGGCTGGCGGCCCCCGACACTACGGCGGCAGATTATTTATGGCAGGATGGTTATACCGCTCCAGGCAGGATGATCCGCCAATCCGGACGATATACCGTGCAATATAGCCTTGCTCCCTGCCGGCATTATACCGTACAGTATGACATACGGTTTCCGAAAAAAAATCCGGAGCTGGCTTTCCAGGCCGACAGCTTTGCCTGTGTCGGCCAGCTTCTGGGCATCCGTAACCTATCGCCATCCCTTTTCAATCGGTTTAGCTGGCATTTTGGGGATGGTGGACAGGAAGAAGGCCGGCAACCTGGTTACCGGTACCGGCAGCCGGGCATATACCAGGTAATGCTAACTGGAAACATCGATGGCCACTGCGCAGACACAGCCTATCAAAATATTACCGTTGATGCGCCCACTACAGATTACCTCAGCGTTTTACCCGACAAGATATGCCAGGGCGATGCCGTCCTACTGGAAGCGCATGCAGGCGGTCCTACCGTCCGGCAAAGAACCTGGATATCGGGCGATGGCACCCGCAGTACTTCCACCGCTACCGCGATAAAACATGCTTATACAGAAAGCGGTTTATTCCCTGTTACCCTGATCACGCAATTCAGGGCCTGTCCCGACCAGGAGGCACAGGATACAGTACAGGTATTCCCGGTACCGGTAGTCGACCTGGGGCCGGACACTTTCTTTTGCTTTCGCGATGCTGCTATACCGCTATACAATCGCCACAACCAGGAAAACCCGGTACGGGATAAGCAATGGAGCACAGGGGCACAAACCGACACCCTGGTTCTGAAACAGGCAGGAACCTATGCCCTGCGCATCAGCCTGGAACCCCTGGGCTGCGCACATACAGAAAGCGTCACCATCAGCCAGGATTGTCGCTGGAACATACCGAATGCCTTCACGCCGAATGGCGACGGAATAAATGATTTCTTCTTTCCCCGGCCCCTTCCTCAATCCAGGCTACAACAGTTTACGCTACAGGTATGGCACAGAAACGGCCAACTGGTTTATACTACGCATAGTATAGGCGGACAGGGATGGGATGGAAAGTTCAATAGTATAGAGCAGCCGCCAGGGGTGTATCTA
The DNA here is from genome assembly GCA_040392235.1 of Taibaiella helva. Lineage (GTDB taxonomy): Bacteria > Bacteroidota > Bacteroidia > Chitinophagales > Chitinophagaceae > Taibaiella > Taibaiella helvus_A. The sequence goes on from JBEBWN010000034.1 coordinate 14,512, forward strand.
TACCAGGTACAGGCAGGTTATGCCGGCGGTAACAATGAAGTACTGAACGGTCATGTCACCCTGATCCGTTAATACCTCAACCTGACCGGCACTGAACCAGCAGCCGCCCGAACCGTAATCATCATCATTCCGAACCAACTGCTAGTTACCCGGCAATCCCCCTTCCAGGATGCCCCTATACCCGGCTAAAAGACAATACCACAGAAAACGTTCCGTTATATGAACTACAGGCTACAGACACACATCACGGTCAAATCGTTCTTGCTCTGGCTGAGCATTTTTTTAATACTATACCTTGCCGAGTCCACCCTGGTATTCCTGATGGGAGCGCCCATCTGGACAGAGGCCCGCTGGGTACTCCCTGTTTACTATTTCTGGATGATGGTTTTATTTGTTCCCGTTTGGTGGCTCATTTTCGTCCGTTTAAGGAATAAGCCCCAGGCCCTGATTTTAGCTTTGCACCTGGTACTTTGTCCCATCTATCTCTTTTCCTGGTATTGGCTGAATTACTCGAGTCTTCACCGGCTGAACCTGGATTCTTTTGCTTCAACAGAGCGGGTAGCCAAAATGAACTTCTTCTACCTCAGCACTTTAAATTATCTACTCCTTTTCGGACTGGTACATGCCTACCATTTTTTCCTGCAACGGGAAAAACTTTCGGAAAGGGAACGAGAGTTGCAAATGGCAACCCACCTGCATGAGCTCAGCGCTCTAAAAGCACAGATCCATCCCCATTTCCTGTTCAATACGCTAAACACCATCAGCGCCTCTGTACCGGCCAGCCAGGAAAGTACGAGAGAAATGATTGCCTGGCTGGCCGACGTTTTCCGCTACTCACTCAAAGTGGTGCATCTCAGCCATATACCGATAGAAGAAGAGGTGGAATTCATGAGAGCAGTACTCCTGTTGGAACAAAAGCGGTTTAAGCGTCGCCTGTCTTTTTCTATCGAACTACAGAAGTCTCTCCGTCATTTTATGATTGCGCCCTTACTGATGCAACCCATATTAGAAAATGCGATAAAGCACGGTATTGCACCCAGTATAGAAGGCGGACATATCCACATAGACATTGCCCGGCAGGAGCACCAGATCCTGGTATCACTGAGCAATACCGGCATGTCCTATGAACAGGAACTGGAACACATTTTCAACACAAAAGGTATCGGCCTGATCAATACCCGGAAAAGACTGGCATTACTGTACGAAAGCCAACTGAACATACAGAAAAATCAGCCTTCGGGCCTCGTCGTATCATTCAAATTGCCCCTGGACAAAGAAATGCCGCTATGATCAACAGAGCTATCAAAACCTCCTTGCTGTTAATAGATGACGAGGAAAACCCACGGATCCTCCTGAGAGAATACTTACAGGCCTATCCTTTTTTCTCTGTACTGGGCGAATGCGCCAACGGGCTGGAGGCTATAGAAGCCATCGACAGCCTGATGCCCGATATTGTGTTCCTGGACATACAAATGCCCGGCGCCAACGGCTTCGAAGTATTGCAGCAGGTACGCTTCATGCCAAAAGTGATCTTCACCACCGCCTACGACAGCTATGCCATTAAAGCCTTCGAACTGAACGCAGTAGACTACCTTTTAAAACCGTATACCAAAAGTCGGTTCGACAAAACCGTGCAACGGGTTTCAGGCTACAGCCCAGAAATGCATCAAACCGGGCAGCCTGTCAAAAACATTCCGCCAGCGGCTTTATATCCCAACCGCATCCTGGTAGAAGCAGGAAAAAAAATGCATAACCTATGCATTCAGGACATTATCTACCTTAAGGCAGATAAAGACTACACCGAGATCCATACGGCCAGCCAATACTACCTGAGCTCCTTTGGTATCGGCACGATCATGTATAAGCTCGACCCCCAGGTCTTTATCAGAATCCACCGCTCCTACATAATCAATATCAACCATGTACGCGAGCTATTCCGCGACATCAGTAAAACATTCGTGGTTTTAAATAACGGTGTCGAGCTCGTGGTGGGCAGGCATTTCCAATCTGCGTTGAAGCCTTATTTTTTCTGAGGTATAGAACTGGGAACGGATGCTTCCTGGCATATCCCTTTTTTCCAGGCAAACCGGATAGTCAAAATCCTTATATTTGTGTACCAGCTACCCTTCCCAATAAGTAACCAGAACTGTGCTCGAAAACGTTTGCCATTTCTTCCGGGAAAGAGACATAATACTGACAGCTGCCGACAAGGAATTAGCCCTGGCGCTGACCCGTCATAAAAAGCTACCGAAACATAGCATCCTCATGCAACAGGGCAAACCGGTCCGTCGCTTGTACTTTTTGAACAGCGGTATCGTAAGGCTCTTCCGGATCCACAACAATAATGACTATACCCTGGGCTTGGTTTCGGGCCGGGAGTTTGTCGCCACCCCTTTATATATACAATACGAAAAGCCCTCCAGCTGCGCCCTGGAAGCGCTTACCGACCTGGATGTCCTGGAATGGGACCGGGATGCCTTGCTTAGCCTCAAACAAAACCTCTCTAAGGCGCATATTATGGAAATGGCACTTCTGGATCGCCTTCTGACCTGGGTTCAGGATGGCCAGATCGACGCCATATGCCATACAGCGGAAGAACGCTACCAGCGCCTGATGAAAGAACAGCCTGAACTCATCGCACAATTACCGCTGAAATATATAGCTTCCTACCTCAATATACACCAGGATAGCCTGAGCCGTATCCGGAAAGCTGCCAGCGGCAAATAACTGACCTATGTCAGAACCTTTAAAGAGAGCGCTGGGTATATTTGCCTGATAACGCGCCTATCGTTTCATAACATTACTATGCTTTCTAAACCGGTACTTATTATAGACAGCGACGAATCGTCACAGCAAATGCTGTCCGAGCTCATCGAAGCTCTTCCGGATTTTCACCTGGCACATACCTGTAGCAATGGCGCGGAGGCGGCCGCAGCTATTTCGGCTCATCAACCGCAACTGACCTTCCTGGAAATAGAGCTCCCGGGGAAAAGCGGGCTTTGCCTTATGGAGGAGTTCCAGGGTAAGCTACCCTTTATTATCACTACAACCCAGGAGATGTTTGCTGCCAAAGCATTTAATTGCAATGCTGTCGACTATTTATTAAAACCTTTTGCCCGGTCGCGCTTCGAGCAGGCTCTGGTCCGTTATAAGGCCTGGTCCGGGGGCGGGCCGGCTACCGCCACCTCATTGCAATATCCGCCCCTATATACGTATCCCCATACAATTCTTGTGGAACAAGGTAGAAAATTCATAGGTCTTTCGGTCGACGACATTACCCATATGAAAGCAGAACGCGACTATACCAGAATTTTCACCCTGAATAAAGGAGTTTTCCTCAGCATGTATGGGATCAGCCAGATAGAAAAAAAGATGAATCCTTTAAAATTCCTGCGTATACACCGCTCCTATTTAGTGAATATTAACTATATCCGGGAATTGTATAAGGATAT
>JBEBWN010000035.1:0-17853 GCA_040392235.1 Taibaiella helva
CCGATGACCTCTTGCATGCCATGCAAGCGCTCTAGCCAGCTGAGCTAATCCCCCCTTGCGGTAATGGAGTGCAAATGTAAGCGAATTTAGAGGTATAGTCCAAATGTTTTTTGTAGAAAAAAATGATATGGAAATCCATTTCTTTTTTTGGAAAGAGGATAAACCGTTTTTCGGGACAAGATCTATTCTATATCACCCCGGGCTTCCTCGTGCAGGTAATCCTTGCGTTTCAGCTCAAAGTTCCGGCCAAGATACAATTGTTTAACCTGGTCGTCGGCCGCCAGTTCTTCTGCAGTTCCAGCCTTCAATAACTTTCCTTCGAACATCAGGTAAGCTCTGTCGGTTATCGACAGGGTTTCTGTTACGTTATGATCCGTGATCAGGATGCCTATATTTTTATACTTCAAGCGGGCAACGATGGCCTGGATGTCTTCCACTGCAATAGGATCGATACCGGCAAAAGGTTCGTCCAGCAAGATGAACTTTGGGTTCACCGCCAGGGCCCGGGCTATTTCCGTTCTTCTCCGTTCCCCTCCGCTCAGTACATCGCCCGGGCTCTTGCGCACATGTCCCAGCCGGAACTCGGCGATCAGGCTTTCCAGCTTCTCCTTTTGTTCGGTGGCGTTGAGCTTTGTCATTTCCAGTACGGCCTTGATATTATCTTCAACAGATAACTTACGGAATACCGACGCTTCCTGTGGCAGATATCCTATACCCATTTGGGCGCGTTTATACATAGGTAGCTTGGTAATATTGACATCGTTGAGAAATACTTCGCCTTCATCCGGCTTTACCAGGCCAACTACCATATAAAAAGATGTGGTTTTGCCGGCACCGTTGGGTCCTAATAACCCAACAATCTCTCCCTGCGAAACTTCAATAGAGCTCTTATTCACTACAGTACGGCCACGGTAGCGCTTGATCAGGTCGACAGTATGTATTTTCTCTTTCAAGATTCCAGATTTCCTTGTGGCTACAAAAATAAGTATTTAGCCCTATACCTCGGGCCGATCCCTGGGCCCCTGCCGGCGGTGTACTTTTTGTAGCACTATCATAGCGGCGGCTTGTCCCCCTAAAAGGGTGAATCGGGTATTTGCAAATTTCACTTATGGCTATTTTCCCTACTTTTATCGTTTGGAGCCTATCAGAAAAGAAGTGGGGGAATAACCGACCCGTTTTATTCTTTTTGATTTCGGATATTGCTCAAAGAAAAATAATCATAAATTTTTTCAGATGAAAAAAACGCATTTAGGAATTATGTTGCTCTCCGGAACATTATTCTTTTCTGCCTGTACAGAAAATAAAGGCACAGAAAAGGACGCTACCCAGAAAGAGGTGGCGGGATACGATCCTGATTTTAAAGTAAATGCAGAGGCTTTTGCTGATCTGCAATTGTTACGCTACCAGGTACCTGGCTGGAACGAACTGAGCCTTCAGCAAAAGACACTGGCTTATTACCTGTATGAAGCCGCTTTGTCGGGTAGAGATATTTACTACGACCAGGCTAACAAATACGGTCTCACGATTCGCAGAGTACTGGAAGCGGTATATAGCACGTACAAAGGTGATAAAACTGCAGACGACTGGAAAAAACTGGAAGTGTATGCCGGTCGCTTCTGGTTCAGCAATGGTAATCACCCCCAATATTCTAAAGACAAATTCATTCCGGAATGCTCTTTCGAATACTTTGCTGAAGTTGTAAAAAACAGCGATCAGTCGCAATTGCCCCTGAATGGCGGTGAAACGGTAGATGATCTGCTGAACAGGTTGAAACCGGTCATCTTTGATCCGAAATTTCAGCCCAAAATGGTGGATCTGAGAGCAGGTATCGATAATATAGCGCAGTCTTCTGTTAATTTTTATGAAGGCGTAACGCAAAAAGAAGTAGAGGCGTTCTACGGGGACCCTTCGCGCTTTCCCCATAGCGATCAGGAGCCGGAATGGGGGCTGAACAGTAAAGTAGTGAAAGAGAACGGTGCTTTGGTAGAAAAGACCTGGAAAGTAGGTGGCATGTATGGCGCTGCGATCGAGAAAATGGTGTACTGGCTGGAAAAGGCGGCAACCGTTGCTGAAAATGAGCAACAAAAAAAGGCTCTTCTATTGCTGGTTGAATACTATAAGACCGGTGATTTGCATAAATGGGATGAATATAATATAGCCTGGGTAAATGACACGGCAAGCCGGATCGATATCAGCCATGGGTTTATTGAAGTATATAATGACCCTATCGGTAAAAAAGGTAGCTACGAGAGTGTACTTTCTTTAAAAGATATGGAAACAACTAAGCGCATCGCGGCAATAGCTAAAGAAGCGCAATGGTTCGAAGACAATTCTCCCCTGATTCCGGAACATAAAAAGAAGACCGTAAAAGGCATTACCGCCAAAGCCATTACGGTAATTGTGGAGTCGGGCGACGCCGCGCCCAGTACGCCCATCGGAATCAATCTGCCCAACTCCGACTGGTTAAGAAAAGAGCATGGCTCCAAATCGGTTTCCCTGAGCAATATTGTGCATGCTTATAATGAGTCTAGTGCCGGTAGCGGTATGTTGGATGAATTTGTAGCTGATCCGGAGCGGTTGAAACGCATGAAGGAATTTGGCAACCTGGCCAGCGATCTGCATACTGATATGCACGAGTGTATCGGTCACGCCTCAGGGCAGATCAATCCCGGGGTAGGTACGCCTGATAAAACGTTGAAAAATTACGCTTCCTGCCTGGAAGAGGCCCGTGCCGATCTGGTAGCCCTGTATTACATACTCGACCCTAAGTTAGTGCAGATCGGTGTAATGCCTTCGCTTGAAGTGGGTAAAGCCGAGTACGATAACTATATGATGAATGGCCTGATGACCCAGCTTACCCGTATTAAACCCGGCGACAAAATAGAGGAAGCTCATATGCGCAACCGGGCTCTAAATGCTTACTGGGTGTACGAAAAGGGGAAGAAGGATAATGTTGTTGAATTTATCAAAAAAGACGGGAAGACCTATGTACAGGTGAATGACTACGAAAAGTTAAGGGTATTGTTTGGTGACTTGTTGCGCGAAATTCAGCGTATTAAATCCGAAGGCGATTTCAAGGCCGGAAGGGATCTTGTAGAAACCTATGGGGTAAATGTAAACCAGGAGCTTCACAAAGAGGTATTGGACCGTTATGCCAAGCTGAACCTGAAAGCGTATAAGGGCTTTGTACAACCCCGCCTGGTGCCGGTAAAAGAAGGCGATAAAATCGTGGATGTGCAGTTGGAATACCCAACCTCATTTTACGAGCAGATGCTGGAGTATGGAAAGAAATATTCTTTATTGCCAGCTGTTAATTAATCGATTAATTAAATTTAAGACAGGCCTGTACAAACTATTGTGCAGGCCTGTTGACATTAGTCAAGCGTTATTTTTATTGTCATTATTTTGTAAAATCATACAACATGCGCTACTTTTGTGTGTTGGTACAGTTATTAAATCAATTAATAGTAAATATGAGTTCCATTTTCCTGGTGGCGGAGTCTGCTCATACACCCGGCAGCTTTATGCCTGTAGCGCTTCAATTATTACTTGCTATTGGTTTTGTGGCCATTATGATGATTGCGTCTCATCTTTTAGGACCCAAGCGCCGCACAAAAGACAAATTGATCAATTTCGAAAGCGGTATACCATCCATTGGTAATGCCCGGCAGCCTATGGCAGTAAAGTACTTCCTTGTGGCCATCCTGTTTGTTCTGTTCGATGTTGAAATTATCTTTTTTTATCCTTATGCGGTCAATTTCAGATCATTGGGACAGGAGGGCTTCTTTGCAGTACTTTTATTTGTAGCTTTTTTCTTTTGCGGTTTTTATTATATCATAAAGAAGGGAGCTTTAAAGTGGGATGATTAAGGTTGGATGAGTGTGTACCGGTAAACTTTTCGATAGCGAAAGTCGATCTGGTAATGCTCTGGTGATTGGAAATAAAAAGTAATAATTATGGCACGTCCAGTTCAGTATAACGAAAATAAGAAAGTGACCCTTGCCCAGATCCCGGATGGATATCAGGGCGAGGGATTTATGGCAACAAAATTTGATCAGGTAATTGGCTTGGCCAGAGCGAACTCACTCTGGCCATTGCCTTTTGCTACATCCTGTTGCGGTATAGAGTTCATGGCAACCATGGGAGCCAACTACGATCTGGCCCGTTTTGGTTCTGAGCGTATGGGCTTTACGCCCAGGCAGTGCGATATGCTATTGGTTGCGGGTACCATTGCCAAAAAAATGGCCCCGATTCTCCGGCAGGTGTACTTGCAAATGGCCGAACCCCGTTGGGTGATAGCCATAGGCGCATGCGCCAGCAGTGGAGGCATATTCGATTCTTATCCCGTTTTGCAGGGTATCGACCAGGTTATACCGGTAGATGTGTACGTGCCGGGTTGCCCTCCCCGCCCGGAAGGAATACTGGACGGTGTGCTCAAATTGCAGGATATTGTAAAGAATGAAAGCTTACGCCGCAGGCACAGTGAACAATATAAGGGCCTGCTGAACCAGTATGGTATTCAATAACCCTTAACAGGGGCAACCTGTAGAAAAGAAGAGCCTGGCATCTTCAACGCTAAATCAGCATAATGACCAACGAAGAATTAAAACAATATTTGTCCGGACACCTACCGCAAATTACCGAGTGGGAAGAATCATATGGTTTGCTCAGTTTCCGTGCTCCGGCCGGGCAGAACCTGGAAGTGGCGCAGGTACTTTATAACGATAATGCCTTGCAGTTCCGGTTTCTGACCGATATAACAGCGGTACACTATCCTGATCGAAAGGATGAAGAGCTTTGTGTGGTGTATCATTTCCATAACCTGGTGCAAAATGTCCGGCTGCGTATGAAGGTATACGCCCCGGTTGCGCAGCCCGATGTGCAAAGCCTTACCGCTTTATTTGCCGGCGCTAACTGGATGGAAAGAGAAACCTACGATTTCTTCGGGGTCAATTTCGTCGGTCATCCTAATCTCAGCCGCATCCTGAATGTCGACGAGATGGACTATTTCCCTATGAGAAAAGAGTATCCTATGGAAGACCCTACCCGGGTGGATAAGGATGATGAAATGTTTGGCAGGGGATAAAAAGGAATTAACATGGGCTTTTAGCAATTGCCATAAAGGGAATTTGATTTTATGAACGAGCATCATTTAAAACTGGCCGAAGAGTCGCTGGAAAAAGAGACCACCACCATCAATGTGGGGCCTACCCATCCGGCTACCCATGGCGTTTTTCAGAATATAATGGAAATCGATGGGGAGCGTGTACTCAGCACGGTACCCACGATAGGCTATATACACCGCGCATTTGAAAAAATTGCAGAACGCAGGCCTTACTATCAGATCACCCCGCTTACAGACAGGTTGAACTATTGCTCTGCACCTATTAATAATATAGGATGGCATCTTACTATCGAGAAGCTGGTCGGTATGGATATTCCCAAGCGGGTGCAGTATCTGCGGGTTATTATTATGGAACTGGCGCGTATCGCCGATCACCTGGTGTGCAACTCCGTTATCGGGGTAGACACCGGGGCCTTAACGCCTTTTACCTATGTGTTTCAATGGCGGGAAAAGATCTACGAGATTTATGAGGAAATCTGCGGCTCCCGTCTTACAACCAATATTGGCCGGATAGGTGGTTTTGAACGCAATTTTACCGAAGTAGCCTGGCAAAAAATAGACAGCTTTATGGCTGGCTTTCCTGATATGCTGAAAGAATTTGAAGCATTATTGGACCGTAACCGCATCTTCATGGATCGCTGTATCGGCGCAGGCCCCATATCGGCCGAAAGAGCGCTGAGCTATAGCTTTACCGGTCCTAATTTAAGGGCTGCCGGTGTAGACTACGATGTAAGAGTACACAGTCCTTACTCTTCTTACGAAGAGTTTGCGTTCGATATACCGGTGGGTACTACAGGCGATGTGTACGATAGATATCTTGTGCGGAATAAAGAAATGTGGCAAAGCCTGGGCATTATACGCCAGGCCCTCGACAAAATAAAAGGGCTCGATCCTTCTGTTTACCATGCGGAGGCTCCCGATTTTTACCTTCCGGAAAAGGCGGATGTGTACACGAAAATGGAAGCCCTGATCTACCATTTTAAGATCATTATGGGCGAAACGGATCTTCCTGCCGGTGAAGTCTATCATTCCGTAGAAGGCGCTAACGGCGAACTGGGTTATTACTTAATCAGCGATGGGGGCAGAAGCCCTTACCGTTTGCATTTCAGGCGCCCCTGCTTTATTTATTACCAGGCTTTCCCCGAAATGGTTTCGGGCGGTTTACTTAGTGATGCTATTGTCGCCCTCAGTTCGTTAAACGTTATCGCAGGAGAATTGGATGCTTAGTAATCCTGCTATCGATAACATATTGAAATAATAATAGAGAAATGATACAATTCTCGGCAGAAAAGTTAGAAAAGGTTAAGGAAATAATGGCCCGGTATCCCGATGGGAAGCAGAAGAGCGCTTTAATTCCGGTATTACACCTTGCACAGGAAGAATTTGGAGGCTGGTTAGACGTACCCGTTATGGATTACGTGGCCAGCCTGTTGCATATTTTACCGATAGAGGTGTATGAAGTGGCCACCTTCTATACCATGTTCAATATGAAGCCGGTAGGTAAATATGTGCTGGAAGTTTGCCGTACCGGGCCCTGCATGCTTTGCGGCAGTGACCAGATTATCGACCATATTAAAAATAAACTGGGTATACAGGAAGGAGAAACCACCGCCGACGGGCTGTTTACACTGAAGCCGGCAGAATGCCTGGGGGCTTGTGGGTATGCACCTATGATGCAGTTGGGTAAATTCTTCAAAGAGCATCTGACGGTCGAAAAAGTGGATAGCCTGATCGACGAACTCAGGGCTGCGGCCAAAAACTGATCATCAAGAGAGAGTGATGGGCATATACCCCATTCGGGGAGCGCGATAACGAATATAATTGTAGACTAACATACCTATTGAATTAGGAATATGAAATTACTATTAGAACATGCACATGTTGAAGGGATCAGGTACTACGAGGCATACCGGAAGAACGGTGGCTACCGCAGTGTCGAGAAAGCCCTGAAAATGGCGCCAGAGGAGATCGTAGAGGAAGTGAAAAAGAGTGGCTTACGCGGCCGTGGGGGAGCAGGATTTCCTACCGGTATGAAGTGGAGCTTTTTGGCTAAGCCGGAAGGCGTTCCACGCCATTTGGTGTGTAATGCAGATGAGTCAGAGCCCGGTACTTTTAAAGACCGGTACCTGATGGAATTCTTACCCCACTTGCTGATCGAAGGCTTAATTGTTTCTTCTTTTGCATTGGGTTCGAATGCAACCTATATATATATACGTGGCGAATATGCCTGGATACCTGATATATTGGAGCAGGCTATAGCCGAGGCCAAACATAATGGCTGGCTGGGGAAAAACATACAGGGAAGCGGCTTCGATTGTGAAATATATGTACAACGCGGAGGCGGCGCCTATATCTGCGGAGAGGAAACGGCCCTGATCGAGTCGCTGGAGGGCAAACGTGGTAATCCACGTATTAAACCTCCTTTCCCGGCAATAGCGGGTTTGTGGATGAGGCCCACAGTTGTGAATAATGTGGAAACATTAGCAGCCATTGTACCTATTATCAATATGGGCGGTGAGGAATACGGCAAAATCGGAGTGGGCCGCTCTACCGGTACTAAGCTGATATCTGCCTGCGGTAATCTGAAGAAACCTGGTGTTTATGAAATTGGTTTTGACCTCTCGGTAGAGGAATTTATATACAGCGACGAATACTGCGGTGGTATTCCCAATGGAAAACGATTGAAGGCATGTATTCCCGGCGGATCATCCGTTCCCATTTTGCCAACCAACCTTTTACTGAAAGACGCAAAAGGAAATGCAAGACAGATGAACTATGAAAGTCTTTCCGAAGGCGGTTTTGCCACCGGCTCCATGTTGGGTTCCGGCGGTTTTATCGTTCTGGACGAAGATCAGTGCGTTGTCCGGCACACCATGACCCTGGCCCGTTTTTATAACCATGAAAGTTGCGGGCAGTGTTCGCCCTGCAGGGAAGGAACGGGCTGGATGTATAAAATACTGAAAGGTATCGAGTATGGTAAAGGCCGCATGGAGGATATTGATCTGCTATGGGATATCCAAAGAAGAATAGAAGGTAATACCATATGTCCTTTGGGCGATGCTGCGGCCTGGCCGGTTGCGGCAGCGATACGCCATTTCAGAGACGAGTTTGAGTGGCATGTGCTGCATCCCGATGAGGCGCAGGCAAGAAATTTTGGCCTGGCGCATTATGCGGATCCATTGGAAATTACGACGTAGTTGCTCGCAACGGCGCAAAGAAAACGCAACGACGCAGCGACAATATAAGTTTGAAAATGAGTGAAAATGAATTGTCTAAATTGATTCTGGACCTTGCGTTTAAAATCCATAAGCCAATATGGTCCCGGGCTTTTTGAAAGTGTATACGAAGAGATTTTTGCATATGAGTGGTTAAAAACAGGTATCCCGATTTTAAGACAATATCCTGTGCCTTTGATTCATGAAGAAATTAAATTGCAAGCGGGCTTTAGAGCGGATTTTATTATTGATAACAAGGTAATTATCGAGTTGAAAAGTGTAGAGTCATTGACCGATGTCCATTTTAAACAGGTCTTGACCTATTTGAAGCTGACGAAATTGAAATTAGGACTATTAATTAATTTTAATACGGCCCTCTTAAAAGAGGGCATTCATAGAATAGTAAACAACCTTTGAGCTTTGCGGACTTCGCGTCTTCTTAGCGCCGTTGCGAGAAATTGAGAATTATGTCTGATAATCTTAAAGTAACGATAGATAATATTACGATAGAGGTACCTGCTGGTACGACTATCCTGGAGGCTGCCCGTAAGATAGGAGGAGAAGTGGCGCCACCGACCATGTGCTATTACAGCAAGCTGAAAGGTAGTGGTGGTAAATGCCGGACCTGCCTTGTAGAGGTATCGAAAGGTTCTGAAAAAGACCCCCGGCCGATGCCGAAACTGGTAGCCAGTTGCCGTACCGGCGTTATGGATGGCATGGAAGTGAAAAGCATGACTTCAGACAAGGCCGTAGATGCCCGTAAAGGCGTTACAGAGTTTCTGTTGCTCAATCATCCTCTCGATTGTCCTGTTTGCGACCAGGCAGGCGAATGCCATTTGCAGGATCTCAGTTACGAAAATGGTACCGCCGATACCCGCTATCAATACGACCGGCGTACTTTCGAACCGGAAGATATTGGCCCTTACATACAATTACATATGAATCGTTGTATCATGTGTTTCCGTTGTGTGTTTACGGCCGAGCAGCTGACCGAAACAAGAGAGCATGGCGTATTAGACCGCGGCGATCACGCCCGGATCAGTACCTGTATCAGTAAGGCATTAGATAACGAGTTTATCGGCAACGTTATAGATGTTTGCCCGGTGGGTGCGCTTACCGACAAAACCTTCCGTTTTAAAAACCGGGTATGGTTTACCAAACCTGTAGATGCCCATAGAGATTGCCCTACCTGCAGTGGTAAGGCACGTTTATGGATGCGCGGCGAAGAAGTGTACCGGGTTACTGCCCGGAAAGATCAATGGGGAGAGGTGGAAGAATGGATTTGCAATACCTGCAGGTTCGATACCAAAAGCACCAAAGATTGGGTCATCGAAGGGCCTACCCAGGTAAACCGTCACAGCGTTATAGCCCAGGGGCAGTATGCCGGTAAAGTGGGCACTGCCCAACAGCCTGTTCTGATCGATAAAGTAATTGGCAAACAGCCGCTGCTTACCCTGGATATCCATAAAGTAAGCGAGGTCAATAAGCCTAATGTTCATCTGAGCCAGCTGGAGGGCCCGGCTCATTCAGACGATTTTAAGTAGTTTTCAAACATAGCTTTAACAATCTTATTACTTTTGCGCAATTATGTTGTTATTATCAATTGACTGGATATTTATCGTAGAGAAAGTTGTGCTCATCTTGGTGATTATCCTGTCGTCCTTTGGGGTGGCTGCTTATGCTACCTGGGGCGAGCGTAAAGTGGCGGCTATTATGCAGGACCGTATTGGCCCCGCGCGTGCCGGTATCTTTGGGTTGTTGCAGCCCCTGGCCGATGGTGGAAAATTGTTTTTCAAAGAAGAAATTGTGCCCGACCGGTCTACACGCACACTTTTCATACTGGGGCCCGGCCTCTTTATGGTTACCGCGCTGATGACCAGTGCCGTAATTCCCTGGGGACCTGATTTCTCCATTACCATTGGTGGTGTCGAGCGTACAGTGGCCTTGCAGGTGGCCGATATCAATATTGGTATATTATACGTCTTCGGCGTAGTCAGTTTAGGTATCTACGGCGTTATGCTGGGTGGATGGTCTTCCAACAACAAGTTTTCGTTGTTGAGCGCTATCCGGGCGGCTTCCCAGACCATTTCTTACGAGCTGGCTATGGGCTTGAGCCTTATCGCTGTATTAATGGTAGCCCAGACACTGAGCTTACGTGATATTGTGCAACAACAGCATGGGTTCTGGAGCGATGGTTATTTTACCTGGAACTTCTTCAAACAACCGGTTGCCTTCCTCGTGTTCCTGATCTGCTCCTTTGCCGAATTGAACCGGGCGCCCTTTGATATGCCGGAATGTGAGAGTGAACTGAATATGGGTTACCACCAGGAATATTCCTCTATGAAATTGGGTATGTATCTCTTTGCAGAATACATTAATATGTTCATCAGTTCGGCGGTATTGGCTACCGTATTTTTCGGCGGTTATAACTTCCCCTGGATGGACCAGGTGGCAGCGGCAGTGACCGGCGGCCTGTTCTCTATAATTTGCGTTACAGTATTGATGCTTAAGGTAGTAGGATTTATCCTGTTCTTTATGTTTGTACGCTGGACTTTACCCCGTTTCCGTTATGACCAATTATTGAACCTGGGCTGGAAAGGACTTATTCCCGTAGCCCTGATCAACCTGGTTATTACCGGTGGCGTCATTTTATTTTTTTTCAATAAATAAACTATAAACAGATCGTCAATCGATCAGGAGTGCGTATATGCAATTGACAAAAAGAGCCATTTCAGTAAATAGAAGTCCAATGACCTTGGGCGAAAAAATCTATTTACCGGCTATTGCGAAGGGTTTAAAGATCACGCTGGGACATATTTTTAAGAAAAAAGCTACGGTAAGCTACCCTGAAGTAACGCGTCCTTTCAGTCCTGTATTTCGCGGGCTGCATGTATTAAACCGCGACGAGCAGGGTAGGGAAAAATGCACCGCATGCGGCTTATGTGCGCTGGCCTGCCCGGCAGAAGCCATCACCATGGAGGCTGCCGAGCGAAAAAAAGGAGAGGAGCACCTTTACCGCGAAGAGAAATATGCGGCGCGATACGAGATCAATATGCTACGCTGCATTTTTTGCGGCTATTGTGAGGAGGCTTGCCCCAAAGATGCTATTTATCTCAGCGAAACCGTAATGCCATCCAACTATACCCGCGATTACTTTATCTATAAAAAGCAGGATATGTTGATTACAGATGAGCAAATGAAAAAAAGGGCGGAAAAAGGAAAAGGTTAGAAACGTAAGGAGTGCAGTAGCCGACTACCGTTTTGATTTTTGACTTTTGATTTTTGACTTAACAAATGCTACCCTTCAGGGCCGGTCCAAAGGGTGTTGATTTTATGAGTTTACACGAAATACTTTTCTACTTCTTGTCTGCCATGGCCATTGGCTGTGCGTTGGGCGTTATCCTGAGCCGTAACCCGGTAAAGAGTGTATTGTTCCTGATCGCGACTTTTTTTGCGATATCCGGACACTACGTACTTATGAATGCACAATTCCTGGCAGTAGTTAATATGATTGTTTACGCCGGGGCTATTATGGTGCTGTTCCTTTTTGTGATCATGCTCATGAATTTAAATGCCGATGCCGAACCCCAAAAGAGCCGGTTGGTGCAATTTGCCGCCGTATTGAGTGGCGGGGCTTTATTCCTGGTTATCATTGCCGCACTGCGCACCGTCGATCTGTCAACAGGTTCGGTGTCCAGCGATGGCGAGATCGGACTTATTCATCATTTGGGGCAGGTGTTGTTCCGGGAGTACGTTCTGCCTTTTGAAATCAGCAGTATCCTGTTTTTAAGCGCTATGATCGGGGCTATGGTCCTTGGTAAAAAAGAAGAACCTGTTTCGAACCCCTGATCATGTAACCCGGGGGAGAATTAATCGTCACAAAAGAGCAACATCTAAAAATCAGAGATTATGCCAATAAAATATTACCTGTTCCTGAGCCTTGCCTTATTTGCTATAGGCATTATGGGCGTTTTAATGCGTCGTAACGCCATCATCGTATTCATGAGCATTGAGCTGATGCTGAATGCCGTTAACCTGTTAATGGTTGCCTTTAGTAAAATGTATGGTAATGCCGATGCACAGGTATTTGTGTTCTTTATTATGGTAGTAGCTGCGGCAGAGGTTGCGATAGGGCTGGCTATTATTGTAATGATGTACCGGAAAGTACACTCCGTCGATATTAATATACTGAACCGGCTCAAGCACTAACGTTAACTCAAAAGTGAAAAGGCAAAGCCACAAAGCGGCAACAGATTGCTGAGCAATTAACTATAGAGTAATAAATGCAAAAGTCCGCTTAAGATGACACCGGCTATAAGAAGGACAAAAAGGTCATAGGAAGAACAAACAATAGGATTAAACGAACCGGGGATGCCGGCAAAATAAAGGGCTGTATCCCCCGATTATTGAAATATGAAAGATTTAGTTTACTTAGTTCCGCTTTTCCCGCTAATCGGTTTTCTGATCAATGGTTTATTGTGGAAATCAATGCCTAAAAAAGTTTCCGGGCTCCTGGGCAGCGCCGCTATCCTGGCTTCCTTTATCGTTTCCCTGGGCATTTTCTTCGAAGTAAAGGGGCATCCTGAGGCCGGCGGTGTAGTCCATCTGTTCGATTTTATAAGTATAGGTACCCTTCATATACCCTTTGCCTTCCAGGTTGATGCTTTATCTTCTTTATTCCTCCTGATCATCACCGGCATTGGTTTCCTCATCCATGTATATTCTACCGGCTATATGCACGATGATCCGGGATACACCAAATACTTTGCATTTTTGAACTTCTTCGTGTTCTCTATGCTGTTATTGGTATTGGGGGCCAACTATGTTATCATGTTCATTGGCTGGGAAGGTGTAGGATTGGCTTCTTATCTGCTCATCGGTTTCTGGTACAAAAGAAAAGATTATACTAATGCCTCGAAAAAAGCCTTTATCATGAACCGTATCGGCGATCTGGGCTTCCTGGTGGGTATGTTCCTTACCTTATACCACTTTGGTACCGTAAGCTATACCGAGCTGTTTCCGGGCCTGGCACAGGGCGCTCCCGAACAGGTTTCGGGTGGTGTAATGAACGCGATCGCCATCTGTTTTTTCATAGGTGCTATGGGTAAAAGCGCCCAGATACCGCTTTATACCTGGTTGCCCGATGCTATGGCAGGTCCTACACCGGTGTCGGCCCTTATCCATGCGGCCACAATGGTTACGGCGGGTATTTATATGATTGCGCGCAGCAGCGCAGTGTACAACCTGGCTCCGGTTGCCCAGAATCTTGTGGCTATTATTGGCCTGGCTACCGCTTTGTTTGCTGCCACTATTGCCTTAAAACAATACGATATCAAAAAGGTATTGGCTTACTCCACGGTTAGCCAGTTAGGGTATATGTTCCTGGCCTTGGGTGTCGGTTCATACGTAGGCGCTGTATTCCATGTTATGACGCATGCCTTCTTTAAAGCTTTATTATTCCTGGGTTCCGGTTCTGTAATCCATGCTATGGGCGGCGAACAGGATTTGCGTTTTATGGGCGGCCTGGGCAAAAAAATGCGTATTACCCAAATCACCTTCCTGCTGGCTTGCCTGGCTATTGCTGGTATTCCCGGTTTCTCTGGCTTTTTCTCGAAGGATGAGATCCTGGCGGCTGCCTATGCCAAAAATCCCATGTTCTATTACCTGGGACTGGCCGGCGCTTTAATGACTGCTTTTTACATGTTCCGGCTCTACTTTTTTACATTCACGGGCCAATTCCGGGGCACCGACGATCAGGCGCATCATCTCCACGAAAGTCCTGCTTCTATGACAATACCCCTTATTATCCTGGCTATCCTTTCCGTGATAGGTGGATATATTGGGTTGCCGGAAGTCTTTAGCGAGCAACACCAACTTAGAGATTACCTGGCGCCAGTGGTACAGAATTTTAATGTTCATCATTTAAGTCATGAAACGGAATGGATGCTTATGGGTATTTCGGTAGCGCTGATTGTTATTATGATCATCTGGGCCTACCTCCATACCCGTAAAATCAACTTTAAAGAAAATACCGGCCTGGCCAAAGTACTGGAGCAGAAATGGTATATAGACGAATTATATGCAACGGTCATTATAAAGCCGTTTAAGGGTATCGCACTGGTGTTGGACCGTTATGTAGAGCGTAGCGGAATAGACGGTGTGGTTAATGGCGTAGGAAAATTATTACATTGGACAAGCGCCCGGGTACGCCTGCTGCAAAACGGCCAGGTAGGTACCTATATATTTGTTATGGTTATCGGTATTGTTTTCCTGCTGGCCATAGGTTTGTTGGTAGTGGGCTGATAATCTTGCGGCGGCTATTAAGCCGAAAAGTAATTCCGTACAGATTGTGCTTCCCCGGTACCTGTGGTAAAGAAAGTACAGATCTGCAATATATTTAAACACATAGAGTTCGAACATAAAGATGATACTATTATTATTAATCCTCATTCCATTCGTAGCGGGTGTTATCAGTTTTCTTTGGAAAAGCGATACCGTAAAAGGATGGGGCCTGGGTACTTCCTTGTTGACTTTAGTAATAGCCCTGTTTGCCATTAAAGTAAATACTATGAATGCCCTGACATTCAATGCCGCCTGGATACCTTCCATGGGGGCCCGGTTCAGCTTGTTGGGCGATGGTATGAGTATTTTACTCGCGTTGTTGACGGCTATTGTATTCCCAGTTATTTTTATAGCACAATGGAATAAGCCCCTGACAGATATGCACCGTTTTACCGGCCTGATGCTTTTATCCCAGGCGGGTTTGATGGGGGTATTCCTGGCCAATGACCTCCTGCTATTCTATTTCTTCTGGGAGCTGGCGCTGATTCCTGTCTATTTCCTGTGTTCCACGTGGGGCGGCGAAAAGAGAATTCCCGTTACATACAAATTCTTTGTGTACACTTTTATGGGCAGTTTGCTCATGCTGGCGGGTATTATTTACCTGTACCTGCAAACCCCGGCACGCACCTTCGACTGGGCAGCCATTAAGGAAACCGGGACTTCCCTGTCGCTTACCCAGCAGCAAGCGGTTTTTTGCCTGTTCTTTATTGCGTTCGGCATCAAAATGCCCATTTTCCCTTTACATACCTGGCAGCCCGATGCTTACGAACAGTCGGCTACCCCGGTTACCATTGTATTGAGCGCTCTTATGGTGAAAATGGGTCTTTTTGCAACAGTAAAGTGGTTGGTTCAGGTTATTCCCGGCGGCACGGCCTACTGGAGTAATACGGTAATGGTACTCGCGGTTACCGGTATTATATATGCCTCCCTGCTGGCCATGGTGCAAAGCGATATTAAACGTTTAGTGGCCTATTCCTCTATTGCACATATAGGGTTAATGATACTCGGCATCTTTGCCAACGATGAGAATGGTATTGCCCTGAACGGTTTAATGGTACAAATGTTCAACCACGGTATCAATATTACCGGTATGTGGCTCATTGTAGCTATGATTGAACAGCGTTATGGCACCCGCAACCTGAGGGAGCTGGGTGGCATGGCCGGATCGGCGCCGTCAATGGCCATTGCCCTGGTTATTATTGCCTTCGCCAATATAGCCTTGCCGCTTACCAATGGTTTTGTGGGCGAGTTCATGCTATTTCATGGCATATTTGAAAGTCCTAATCCTTACCACATTACTTATATGGTGCTGGCCGGTTTGGGTATTATTTTCGGTGCCGTGTACACCCTCAATATGGTACAGAAAGTAGCTTATGGTGAGGCACGTAAAAATGTGGAAGTTCAGGACCTTCGGAAAAATGAATTGCTCGGTTTAATTATTATCGTCGCTTTAATCATCATATTGGGTGTTTATCCCCAATTATTGTTCGGGATTATCGGCTAAAAGGAAAAAGGGGAGCGCCGCCGGACTTTGCTACCGGCTTTGAACAACAGTTTATCATAATTTCAGTACAAAACCTCAGCCAAGAGGTATCGGGTTGTAAAAAATATGAAACCACTTATAGCATCAGCAGTATTCGCTATTATAATGATGTTCGCTGCCTTATCGGTAAAGGACAAAAAGACCATTACCCAACTGGCTATTGTTCTGTTAATAGCTTTAATTGGCTTTAATGTATGGGAACTGTCGAACATCATGAAAGGAGAAATTCCTGAGCCGCTTTTCAACGACATGTTACGTTACGGCTCCTTTTCCATTTGGTTTAATACATTGATCAGCGGTATTACCTTGCTATACGTATTGCTTTGTGGCAGGAATATTGAGCGGGTCGGCAACCACGTCAGTGAGTACTATGCCCTGATTTTCTTTATCCTGTGTGCAACCAATTTGCTGTCATCCTACAGCAATATGCTGATTCTGTTCCTCGGTATCGAATTATTATCCATTCCGCAATACATTCTGGCAGGTAGCGATAAGCGTAACCTGAAAAGCAGTGAAGCCTCACTTAAATACTTTTTAATGGGCGCCTTTACCACGGGTATACTCCTTATGGGTATTGTACTGCTGTACGGGGCTATGGGAACCTTCGATATAACAAAATTCAATTTTATCGACAAAGAGGTCAACGCTTTATCCCTGGCCGGCGTGTTCCTCGTTATGGTGGCTTTAGGTTTCAAAGTTTCTGCTGCGCCTATGCATTTCTGGACGCCCGATGTGTATGATGGTGCCCCTACACCTTTTACCGCTATTATGGCCACCACCATTAAAGCAACCATCTTTGTTGCTTTCTTCCGTTTATTTAGTGAAACCTTTGGTGGCATTAACCAGCATTGGACCATCGTACTGTCCATTATCACGGCATTAACCCTTTTTGTGGGCAATGTTACCGCAGTGTTCCAGCAAAGTGTTAAGCGTATGCTGGCTTATTCTTCCATAGCCCAGGCCGGCTTCATGCTGTTTGCTGTGCTGGCGGTTAATGCTACGGGCTCTAAAGGCATTATTATTTATTCTGTGGCCTACAGTGTGGCAACTATCGGTATGTTTTCCGTTTTAATGAAGTTGAAAGATTATACCTATGACGGCTTTAATGGCCTGGCCAAAAAAGAGCCTCTGCTGGCCTTTGCGGCTACCATTTTCCTGCTTTCCCTGGCCGGCATACCCTTAACAGGAGGTTTCTTCGCCAAATATTATGTAATAACAGCTGTAATGGAGCAGAATACCGGCTTAATGTGGCTCGTTATCTTTGCCCTGCTGATGGCTGCTGTTAGCAGCTACTATTACTTCAAAGTGCTGATGGCCATGTACTTTAAGAAAGGCGAGCCAGAGTTGGTACAAGCCGTTACCCCTTCCGATAAAGTATACCTCATGCTGGCTTGTGCCATCGTGCTGCTGATTGGCGTAGCCCCCGATATCTTGCTGGCCTGGTTAAAAAATTAGTCCAAAATATAAATGATAAAAAATACACAACACCGGCCCTGGCATTTGCCAGGGCCGGTGTTGTTCCGGGCAAATCGATTAAAGCAACCTGTCCATCACTGATGGGTGTATATTAGTGTTATGTAGGGTCTGCTGTTAAACTCAATTGGGTGCATCCCCCAGTGTATAAAGTA
>JBEBWN010000036.1:0-17746 GCA_040392235.1 Taibaiella helva
AAAAACGCGTTGCTTGTTCCTCGTTGGCAGAGAAGGCTTCCGTTAAGCTATGCGCATCGATCCTGGTGCCCTTATGCTGTTCCACTGTATCATGTGGCTTATGGTAAATATAGTAAGCTATACCGCCGCCGGCAGCCAAGAGGACCAATACCAATACAACCAGTTTCTTCATCCTGTCATCAATAAATGTGTGCTTTACAAAGTTAAGACAGGAACACAATCATGCCGGAACAACTATAGCCGGCGGGGAAAAAATAGCACCGAATCCAGAAAAGAGATGCTTGAAGCAGATATACGAACGAAACAAAAGAAAGCATTAATCGCCGTCCAACCACTTTTTAAACGCCGCAGCGCGTTCGGAGCTTACAACGGGTTGCTCATCGGCAGCCGGTTGCAAGCTGACAATAACCCTGGCTTTGGAATAACTTTTCATGTCAGACAGCGCATGAATACTGATGATATATTGCCGATTGATCCGGAAAAAGATATCGGGATCCAGGCATACTTCCAGGTTTTCCAGGTTATAATCTATGGGGTAAACCCGGTTGTCTGCCGTAACGGCTAATGTACCCTTGTTCTTGCTGACGAAATAGGCGATCTCTGTGGTAGCGATTGTCTTTATCGTGTCAGCATACCGAACAATAAACCGTTTTTTATAAGAATTCTGTCCCGGGGATTTTTCGGTGTTATCGCGGAACAATTGTTCCATTTGTTGATAAGACTGGAATGCCTTTTCCAGCTCCGGCAGGCGGACTGGCTTCAGCAGGTAATCTATACTTAATGTCTTAAACGCCTTTAGTGCGTATTCGCTGTAGGCCGTTGTAAATACAACGGGGAAACGGAGGTGTCCGTTCTCCAGTAAATTGAGTGCACTGCCGTCGGAAAGCTGAATGTCGAAGAAGGCCAGGTCGGGCGGCGGGTTGCCCGTTATCCAGGCTTCAGCTTCGGCAATACTGCTTACCTGCTCCGAAATGGTGGCTTCAGGTTTTAACTGGCGAATCATTTTGTACAGCCGCGTATAGGCTGGTGTTTCGTCTTCTACTATTAATATATTCATCAATGTTCGTTTGAAAGGACAATGGGTAGTGCTACGATCCAATAACCCTTATCTTCTGTTTGGCGCATAGGCTTTGCTGTATACTGGGCATAGCGTTGTTTTATGTTCTGCAATCCCAGTCGCGATTCCCGCACAACCTGTTGTTTGCGATTAATTTTATTACGGACAACAATATAATCCTCCTCTAATTCAATACATACTACCAGGGGCGCTGTTTTAGAAACGATATTATGTTTTAGTGCATTTTCGACAAGAAACTGGAGGGCCATAGGCACTACCATAATACTTGCCCTTCTGCTGGCTTCTATATCGATCGATACCTGCAGCGCTTCGTCAAACCGGTATTGCTGCAAACGGATATAGTTTTCCAGTATCGCCAGTTCATCCTCAAGCGTAATCAGGTTACGATCCAGGTGTGTGACTGTGTTGCGGTACAGGTCCGAAAGTTGCTCAGTATATGTTACGGCCTTCGCAGGCTCTTCTTCAATAAAGGCTGCAAGCGTATTGAGACTGTTGAATAAAAAATGGGGATTGATCTGGCTGCGCAGGTATTCATATTGGAAATACATATGCTGCCGTTCAGCAGCAGCCCGTTTGTGTAATTGACGCACCCTTCGTGTATTATAAAAATAAATGCCCGCAGCCAGGGCCAGGAGCAGGCTGGCCGAAAACCACCATTGCGTCCAGAATGGTTTGGAGATGTAGAAGATATAAGACTGTTCCGCAAAGTTCAGAAAATGTTCTTCCGGTGCAGCCTGCACAATAAAACGGTAGGAGCCGGGCGGAAGATTGGAAAAGCTGGCATAATTCGCGTTGGTATAAATCCAGTCCTCGTTATTGCCCGATAACTTATACCGGTAGTAAAACTTACGTGCATCGGTAAAGAAAATTGCATCGAACTGGAACGCAAAATAGTTCTGGCTGGCGCCAAACCGGTTTTGTTGTGCATTTATCTCATTCCCGTTATTTGTTATTTTCTGGATAATTACGTTTTGCCCGGCCAAAGCGGCAGGATTAATGTCCTTTACCAGAAGCAGGCCGGAGGTAAGGGGCAAATAAATATTGCCTTCCGGATCTTTCGTATAGCAATTTAAAGCGCTGGTAAAACTATCTTTTTCCAGCCAGCTGCCGATCTCGAATTGCCAGCTGGTTTTGTGGCGTTCACTGAAGAAATCTACATGACTAGGGAAGCAACGTATAATATAACCGTTGCTGTTGGCCGTAAGAATAGACAATTCCCCGTTATGCTCCGGTTGGGCATCGTTATAGCGTGTCCATTGTCCATTCTCCAGTTTGTTCAGCTGGTAGTCGAGGTCGGCAAACCATATATTGCCCCTGTTATCCTGCGTGACAGCATAAGCTACCTGTTGCGGTTTGAGGTTCAGCTGCGGCCATTGGCGAAACTGTTTATCCTTATACATCCGTACCCCGCCGCCGTCGCTGGCCACCCAGACATTATCTGCGCGGTCCTTATATAAGGCATAAATATAGTCACTTCCCGCACCATCCCTTTTGGAAAAATGGCTTTTATGCGTATATCCTCCTGGCACATCGGCAGCCGCAAGAATATCAATGCCATTTAGTCCGGCCAGCCAGATTGCGCCATTATGTTCCAGAATACTTAACACAGTTGCGTCTGCTAAGGACGTAACAACCGGTGAACGCGCTATGTCCGCGGCTTCATCCCTGTAAAAAACACCATGATTGATCGTGCCGATCCAGAGCCGGCCTTCCGTTCCGTTGTACAGGCAGGTGATTTTACCCGGCAGGCGGAGCACAGGCTTCATGATGCCCGTTGCCTGATGGTATCTATATAGCCGGTTATCTTGTGCTAACCATAAATTGCCGCGGCCGTCATTACAGATCGCGGTCAATTGCTTTATGTCGTATGGTTTGGGTAAGGTTATATGACTTATCCGTTCTGATAGGATCAGCGAAAGCCCGTTATCCGTTCCACACCACACATTACCGGTTTTATCCAGGAAAATTTCATTAACCGGGGCGGCTAGTATGGCATAAGGGCGCAGGGTAATATGCTTCTTGTCTTCGTTGGCCGACAGCATTAGAACTACTCCTGAGGTAGTAGCAGCTACTGCTCTATGTCGGTCTATTGTTTCAATATCTGTTACGGCACCCCAGGCCCATGGTGTATTTACCGTACAGGGCCACATTTTTTTTGCAACCAGGTCATATAACTGCACGCCGCCTGTCTGCGTGCCGATCCAAATGCGGTTTCCCTGCATTGCTACGGTACGTACAATATTGTCTCCCAGGCCATCCTGTATGGAAAGACTGCGTTCCACGATGGGTTTATCCCTTAGGCGTAACATGTTGAGTCCTTTGTCACAACCGATCAGGGCCTGGTCCTTACCCCAAAAGTCCGTATCATAAGTATATTGGTCCGTAAGACCGGAAGCCACTGTGAAATGTATGGCAGTATGATGGCGGAGTTGCCAGGTTCCTGCTTCGGTAGACAGCCAGAGTTCATCCTGCCCTTTTTTATTGAAATTGAGGATGTCATAGCCTGGCAAGTAATTTTTACAGGAGTAAGGTACCAGGGCAACGCCCTTTACATATTGCAAAACGCCATTTTCGAGGCCCACTATTATTTTTTGATCAAAATAAACTACTGCCGTCACTCTTTGCCGCTTTTCACCGCCGATCTTTATAAATTCCAGGCCGTTATAGCGAAATAGTCCTTCATCCGTAGCCAACCATAAATAGCCTAAAGTGTCCTGGGCAATGTCATTCGTCTTGATAGCCAGGCGCCTTTCATTCAGCCAGTAGTGTTTCAGCAGGGGCTGTTGCCCAGCAGCATGCGACAGCGCATAGAACCATATGACCAGGAAACAGATAAGCCTGATCATTGCATTTCCGTTAGAGAGGTGGAAACAAGGACAAGGATATTAGGCGATAGCTTTTCGGAGACAATGCGGGGGATTTTGATCTCGAAATCTTCTAATGCTATAATAAACCGTGCTTTAGCTACAACTTCGGTCTTCTTTATTTTCAATTCCAGAGGAATGATCATCTGTCGTTCCACGCCGTGAATTTTCATTTTTCCCTTTGCCCTTACGGTGAGGGTCTGAGATTTATCGGGAGATATGGCTTCAACAAATTTCCCCTGGAAGCTGGCGACCGGGTAGGTATCGCTTTCCATATAATTTTCATTGAAGTGTTCCCTTTGTACCGGGGTATTAAAACCGGTAAAAGACTTTATATCGATAGTGAAGAGAAAGGTTCCTTTTTCCCAGTCCACAACTCCTTTTAAACGGTTTGAACGGGCATGTATGGTTTCCTGAGGCGCTTCAGAAATAAATGTTACCTGTCCCCTGTTATGCGTATGGAAATGCCGTTGTCCCATCAGCCTGTTCGCCGGGAGCATACATATTACTAATATAAGACAGAAAAGCGCTTTCCCTAACGAATTGCTCATGCTGTTAAAAACTTACTGCGAATATATTAAAAAGAAGATATTGCCGGTGAGGTTGCTTTTGCACCTTATTGTTTCGCCGCGCCATTTATGCCCATTCCAGCATTATATTGTGAAGCGCAACGGAAAGAGTAGGCGAAATGTTCCGCCGTATTTTGCTGTTTCCTGCCTTTGCAGGTAGTGCATACGGCATTCTATACATATGCAGCGGATTGATGTTGGCCGGATCATCTGCCGATTTTTTCTATTGGGAAGGTCAATTTCCGGGATCGTCGGGTTTGACACGTAAGTTGTTCGGATTCGTGCCAACTTTACTTAGCTTTTTTTGGTGCGGAAAAGGCGATTATGATATATAGTGCTTTTACAGATGATGCAAAACTTGCTATCGTTTTAGGAAAGTATTATTTACTTTTTTTAAACATGTATATGAAAAAGATTTTACTCATTGGGCTGCTGGCCGGTTTGTGCCCTCCGGATAGCCGTGCTACTATCTGGACAATTTCCAACTCCGGGGATGCCTTTAGCCCGGCTACCGTTTCCATAGCAGAAGGCGATACACTTGTGTTTGATATTGAGAATATGCATGATGCCGTAGAAGTGAGTGAAGCCACTTACAATGCGAATGGTAATACGCCGCTTAGCAATGGTTTTTCTGTTCCCTTTGGCGGGGGTACCGTATTGCCGGCAAAGCTTACTGCCGGTCGACACTGGTTTGTGTGTTCGCCGCATGCTCAGATCGGAATGAAGGGTATTATTAATGTAGGTGCCCCTACAGCCATTACTGAGGTATGGGTAAGTACGCCGGTTACCCTGAGCCCTAACCCGGCGCCGGATTATATAACCATTGAATCGGCGTCATCTTTAGAGGGCACCGGGTATTTGCTGGTCGATGCCCAGGGCAGAATGGTTGCCAAAGGTAAGCTCCGCGACAAAGCGACCCGGATAGATGTGCATGCTTTGGCAGCGGGTAACTACTTTGTGCAATTGGGCAATGGTATTGTCCGACGCACCTTAAAGGTGGTTAAACAATAATGCTCCTGGCGCCGGCAGGCAGCCAGTCAATTTCTTCCGGTCCGGTACAACAACGCCATAGACATTATTGCTGCCGGGCCAGACAGAGGGGCAAGGGTTTGAGAGTTGATCCTGTTTTATTGTCCCTGTATAAAAGGCGGCATACGAAAAGTATGTTGCCTTTTGTTATTAAATCGTCGCGTACTGATTGGTCTCCATTTTCGCTGGCCGGGAATATAGGCAGTAGTATGCCTAATCAGTCCCTGCCTGGCATTTTTATCTTTCGGCGCTAACATGCAATCCATTTTCATATATTCTCCACAGTTTTGTCGATGTGCTGCAAAGGCTATATGCTGATTAACTTCGTTTTTCTTTTCTGGAAAAGGTTAATTCCCTTCAGTGGCTCGAAAAATATCAAGATCAATCCCTGGGATTCCCGCGGTACAATTCAAGTCCGCTATAAGGTGTTAATATTCGCGTAATATTAACGTGATTAATTTGTGAAAAATTATTCATCTATTCCGTTTTATCTACAATGCGAACGATAACGCTTCGGTTTATCATGGTTATCCTTTTCTGCTCGGGTAACGCTATAGGGCTAAGAACCTTCGGTCAGGTACTATCCGGTTCTGACGGTTGGGTTGTAACAGGAGTTAGCGATCGTCCCGACACCCATTTCCTGGCGTCTAGAGAACAGTATCGTCAGTCGACGCTTAAGGGCGACAAGGAAGGGCAGGGGAGGGCGTTGACCAGTATGGGTGAGGTCTGTTTTCATCTTGGATATTATGCAAAGGCTTTAGGGTATTACCTCGAGGCAAAAAAACTGCTGGAAAGAGCGGGCCGGAAAGTGCTGCTTGCTGATGTTTGCAATCAGCTGGGTACGCTTTATTATTATAACCGGGATACCATGAAGTCCAGGCAACACCACGAATATGCCTTACAACTTTATACGATCGTCGGCCATCGCCGCGGTGTTGCTGAGACATTCGGAAAGATCGGCTCCTTATTTGAAAAAAAACAACAGCCCGACAGCGCATTTTATTATCAAAGACAGGCGCTTGGCGTTCTTAAAACAGTGTATGACCCGGTAGGAAAGGCAAAGATATATGAGAACCTGGGCAGTATTTATGAAGATTTATCGCATTACGACTCGGCCATGCATTATTTCCAGAAAGCGCTAACCTTGTACACACAATCGGACGCCAGGGCGCCCAGGGTGGAAACCCTAAATAATATCGGCGATATATACAGGAAGACCGGGAGATTCAGGCAGGCAATGGCAGCATCAACGGAGGCGCTACAACTGGCGCAGCGTTATAATGAATTGTACCAGGCTAGTTCGGCTTACCGGGATATTGCTAAGACTTATAATTTATTGAAACAGGACGATAGCGCCTTTTACTATGGGGAGGTAGCCCGTGCTTATTTATTGAAGATTTATTCTAAAGAGAATAATAAGCAAATGGCATTTCTGCAGGCGCTTGAGGATATGGAGCGCAAAAACAAACACATCCAAGAATTGCAGAATGCAAAACGATTGACGCTTACGGTAGCTGTAGCGACTACACTAATCGTCATATTATTGATTGTTGCGATCCTGCTGGTAATGAGCCGACAACGAATTAAGCTGCGTAATGAACAGGAGAACAGCAGCCAAAGAATAAAGATGGTAGAAGCGCAGAAGCAACTAGCCGAGGCGGATCTGAGAGCCTCTATATTGGAAGAGGAAACCCTGAAGGCAGAACTGCGAAACAGGCAATTGGAAAGAGAAAACCTGGATATGGAGCTGAGAAATAAAGAAATGGAAGAGCGCCAGCTAAAGCTCGAGATAGAAGTAAAGTCAAAGGAGTTAAGCACACATGTACTTCATGTTATTCAAAAGAACCAATTGTTAGAGGGTTTGAAGCAGGATTTGGAGCGACTGGTGTTGGACGATAAGCGAGATCAAAAGAAGCCACTCCGCCAAGTGATCCAACAGATCAATCAAAACTTCAATAATGATGGTTATTGGAATGACTTCAGTAGTACTTTTGAGCAGATCCATACTTCTTTTTTTGATCACCTGAATGCACGTTATCCCGGCCTGACCGCAACGGATCTAAAACTCGTATCACTGTGAATATGGATTCTGCTGATATGGCCACAATGCTGGGTATTTCGCCCGATAGCTTACGGGTGTCCCGTTACCGTCTTCGAAAAAAGCTTAACCTGAAACAAGGGGAGAACCTCATCACTTTTTTGCAGGCTATGACCCCTTAATGATTCGGTAATGTTTCGTTTAAAATTACTTAATGGACAAAATGTGACATTTAATAGTATTGTAAATCAGTTGTTTATATTTATTTTGTTGCTCTTGTTGCCTTTTTGTTTACACTTGGTGTAACGCTGTTCACTAATGGTAACGCCGCATATTTGGCGGCTGTAACCAGCCGGTACACATTTGCAGCATGAACGAAAGATATTGTACAAAGGCTGGCGAATTTTACGCCCGTTGTAAAAGAGCCCTGGTTTTTATTGTAGTCCTGGGAGGCTGTTGCCAGCAGCCGCTGCTGCCGGCAACAGCACAGGAACGTCCTAACTCCACTGCACAGTGGGTGTCGCAACAGCCCGGCGACGCATCGCATTTCCTGGTAATGGGCGACTGGGGCCGAAACGGCTCGGAACAGCAACAGGCGGTTGCCCGGCAAATGCGTAGTACCGCTGCAGCTATTGATGCAGAGTTCATTATATCGGTAGGCGATAATTTTTATCCCAATGGTGTGCAAAGTGTCCAGGACCCACAATGGAAGTACTCTTTTGAAGAGGTTTATACCGGGTACGCTTTAAATAGGGACTGGTTTATTGCACTAGGCAACCATGATTATCAGGGTAATATCCAGGCCCAGATCGATTATAGTGCGATAAGCCGGCGTTGGGTAATGCCGGCGCCTTATTATGCGCGAAGCATCCGGCTGGAAGACGGGGGTGAAATGCTCCTGGTTGTAATGGATACCAATCCTTTTATTCCCGCTTACTACAGCAAAGGCGGTGATTTTGCTGCGCGTTTACGCCGCCAGGATACGGCGGCACAACGTAAATGGCTGGAGGAGGTATTAGGCGATACCAGTGTTCGTTATCAATGGAAAATTGTAGTAGGTCATCATCCTTTGTACAGTGGCGGCAAAAGAAAGGAAAATGCAGATACTCATTCCTTCGCGCAGCAATTCCGCAGCTTTTTTGATGCACACAAAGTAGATGCCTATCTATGCGGACACGAACACGATCTGCAGATCATCAGGCCAGCCGGCGCTTATACCACCCAGTTCCTTTCGGGGGCTGCCGGCGAAACCCGCCCCACGGGCACGACTGATGGCACTCTTTTCGCGGCATCCGAACCGGGCTTTATGACCTTTTCGGTATCTGCACAAGAGTTGGCCGTTAAAGTAATCAAGGCAGACGGCACAATGCTCTATACAACCGCTCTGAAAAAATAAGAAACGAAAATATTAAAATCAAAACAAGTATATGAAAAAAAATCTGTTACTATCCATGTTGCTGAGCCTGTTTTGCAATATGTGCTTTGGCCAGAAAGGTTTGCTTACCGGCCAGGTCACCGACCGGCAGCATCTTTCTTTGCCCGGCGCTGTACTAAAGCTGAATCCCGGCAATCTGCACACCGTCTCTGATCCTTATGGTACATTCGAATTTCTAAATGTGCCGGCAGGCGAATATTTGCTGGAGGTAACTTATATGGGCTATCAGCCGGCACAAAAGGAAGTGACGATAGGTGCCGATAAGATCCCGGCTATTCATTTCAGTATGCAGGAGGCGACCATTGCCGGGTCTGAAGTGGTAATTATGGGCGACAGGCTTCGGGGGCAAGCAAAAGCGCTTAATGCACAACGAAGCAATGCTAATATTAGTAATGTCGTGTCGTCAGACCAGGTTGGCCGCTTCCCGGATGCCAATATAGGGGATGCGCTGAAGCGTATTCCCGGTATTACTATGCAGAACGACCAGGGAGAAGCCCGTAATATCATTATACGAGGGTTGGCCCCCGAGCTTAACTCTGTTACGCTGAACGGCGACCGTATACCATCGGCTGAGGGGGATAACCGCCGTGTGCAGATGGACCTGATCCCTTCGGATATGATCCAGACGATAGAGGTAAATAAGACACTGACCCCCGATATGGATGCCGATGCCATCGGCGGTTCCGTAAACCTCATTACCCGCGCTGCTCCTAATGGCGAGCGCATATCGGCCACCCTTTCGGGAGGATATAATCCCATCAGGGAGAAGCCGCTGTTTACGGGAGGGCTGGTGTATGCCAACCGTTTTTTTAATAAAAAACTGGGCATGGTATTAAGCGGCTCTTACAACAGCAACGATTACGGTTCAGACAACGTAGAGGCCGTTTGGAAAAAAGACGAGTTCGGAAATACGTATATAGAAGAGCAGGATATACGGAAATATGACGTAAAGCGTGTACGCCGTAGTGTAGCCGCCGCCCTGGACTATAAATTCGATGAAAAGAACCGGATCAGTTTCAATGCTATGTATAACTGGCGCGATGACTGGGAAAACCGCTACCGGTACACCGTGAAAGATATAGAGCCGGAGTATGATGGCGATAACCGTATTGCCGGGTTTAATGGTGTAGTGAACCGCGAAACTAAGGGGGGCATAGACGACAGCCGGACCAAAGGCTCCCGCCTGGAAGAACAGAAAGTACAGAACTATGCTTTACGGGGCGATCACCTGCTGGGCAATAAACTGGATATGGATTGGTCTGTAAACTATTCGATAGCCAGTGAATACCGGCCCAATGAGCGCTATATTGACTATGAGGTCGAGGATGTTGCTTTTGCTAAAGATTTTGGTCCCAGCCGATACCCCTTGCTAAGGCCCCTGGCAGCGCCTGATTTAAGTAGTATGGAATTGGGTACGCTTAGTGAGAATACAGACAAGACCAAGGAAGACGAATTGGGCATGAAGCTGAATTTTCGCATACCTTTTAGTATTATAGATGGCCAGAAAGGACGCATCAGATTTGGTGGCCGCTTACGGCTAAAAAATAAGGAGCGAAATAATACATACAGGGAATATAGTCCGACCGGCGACGATATGAGTAATCTCGCGCAGGTACAGCAACAATACTGGGGAGGCGATAAATGGAGCCCGGACAGTAAATATGTTCCCGGAACACTTGTTTCGAAACGGTACCTGGGCGGTTTACATCTGAGTGACGGCAATGCCTTCGAAGGAGAGGATGTGCCGGACGAATACCTCGCGGTAAATTATAAAGCGACAGAGCGGATTACAGCCGGCTATATACGTTGGGATCAGAATTTAAGCAACCGCCTGTCTATGATACTGGGCTTGCGCCTGGAGCATACACATATTCGATACGAAGGCAACCTGATTCAGAATGAAGAAGAGCTGGAAGGTAAACGAAGTATCGAAAACAGTTATCTTAATGTATTACCGGGGCTTACCTTCCGGTATAACGCAACGGAAGACCTGATATTACGGGCGGCTGTGACAACAGGATTGGCACGGCCTAATTATTACACCTTGTCGCCTTATGTGAATACGATGTTGGATGATAATGCTATTGATGCCGGGAACCCAGAGCTGAAAGCGTCGTATGCCTGGAATGCCGACGTAATGGCAGAATACTATTTCAAATCGGTGGGCTTATTATCAGGAGGTTTCTTCTATAAGAATGTGAATAATTTTATATACAATTTTCGGGACGAAAGCCTGACTACCGAAAAATTTGCGGCGCAATTCCCTGATCTGCCTAATCCTGTGCCAGCGGGCGAGAACTGGACGCTGACGCAAGCACGCAACGGGGAAAGTGTACAGGTCTACGGATTCGAGATTGCTTTACAGCGTCAACTTGATTTTCTGCCTGGTGCTTTTCTGAAGGGTTTCGGCGTATATACCAATTACACTTTTACCCAGTCAAGAGCAAAAGGCATTTACAACGAAGATGGCGAATTGCGTAGCCAGATAGCATTACCAGGTACGGCGCCCCATATGTTTAATGCTTCCCTGTCTTGGGAAAATAAGCGGTTTTCCGCCCGTCTGTCTCTGAACTATTCAGCAGCCTATATAGACGAATTGGGTGGAAACGATTTTGAAGACCGTTTTTACGACAAACAGGTATTCCTGGATGCAAATGCTTCCTATGCTGTGGTGAAATGGTTACGTGTTTTTGCAGAGGTGAATAATATTACCAACCAGCCTTTGCGCTACTACCAGGGACTAGCCAGCCAAACGATGCAAATGGAATATTACCGCCAAAGGATGAACCTGGGCCTGAAATTTGATCTGAACAAATAATGTATGTACCAGGGCAGCCTTATCCTGACCAGGACAAGGCTGCCCCGGTATCCTGTTTACCGTTAAAAAAAAGAATTAATGAGCAATATGAGTTGTTATATATTATTGGTGGCATTATGGGGCATATCGTCCTCCTGCAATAGTTCCGTGTCTTCCCGGGGCGTAATAACCGGTGAGGTGCTAAGGGATACCGGGAAACTGCTGCCGGTGCACATTACGGACTCCGTGGCTTTTGATACGGACGATCCGGCTATATGGATCAACCCTGCCGATCCGGCTAAAAGCCTGGTGTTGGGGACGGATAAAGATTCCAGGGGTGGCCTGTATGTATTCGACCTGGAAGGAAAAATTGTTCATAAGGTGGATGGCTTAAAACGCCCCAATAATGTAGACATCGCTTACGGTTTTTTGTGGCAGGGTATTCCTACAGATATCGCTGTTGTAACAGAGCGTGAAGCTAAGAAAGTAAGAATTTATCGCCTGCCGGATATGCAGCCGATAGACCAGGGCGGTATAGCGGTTTTTTCCGGCGTAGAAGAAGGTGATCCTATGGGGATAGCTTTGTATAAAGCGCCGGATAGTATTCTTTACGTGATAGTAGGTCGGAAAACGGGGCCTTCAGGTAGTTACCTGTGGCAGTACCGTCTGTCAGGGGGGGAAGGGCAATCATTACACATGGAATTGGTTCGTAAGTTCGGACAGTACAGTGGTAAAAAAGAGATAGAGGCTATTGCTGTAGATAAAGAATTGGGCTACGTTTATTATTCCGACGAGCAGACGGGCGTTCGTAAGTATTATGCAGACCCCGGGAAGGGCGACCAGGAGCTGGCCCTGTTTGCGACTTCCGGCTTTACCGACGATCATGAAGGTATATCGATTTATCCTACCGGTATCGGCAGCGGCTATATCCTTGTATCCAATCAGCAGAAAAATACTTTTATGCTATATCCCCGGGAGGGCCATATAAATAACAAGCACCGGCACGATCTGGTGGCGGAAATTCCGTTGAGCACTCTGGAAAGTGATGGTTCGGAAGTGACGGCAGTTGACCTGGGATCCAGGTTTCCGAAAGGACTATTTGTTGCGATGAGCAATGGTCGCGTTTTTCATTATTATGACTGGCGTGATATACAACGCAGGATTGACCAGGCTATTGGCAGAGCGCAGGCAAAGCAACCATAAGAATACGAACAACCGTCATTATCCGCTGCGCCGGAGTTCCTTGTTGTGCTAAAGTCCAGCCTTGCTATACCAAGGCTGGACTTTAGCATTGCTGGTTACGGGTTACATTGCTGCGCTGCCGCCATTGCGTCTATAGAGAGATCCATTGACTGTTTAGCATGGCGTTGCTGGTCTTCGAGGGCTGTGGCGTCGAATCCTTTCTTGCCAAAAGTATAGGTCTCAAGGGCCTAAGTTCCCGCTAGCGGACAGGAGCATTGCGGTGCATAGGAAGCCGCCTGCTGGACCTGGTCCATGCCTTTTTTAAGGAATTTTCTCGCTTCTTAAGCTGAAGGGGCCTTGTACGCTTTTTTGAACTGCACAGAAGCCATTTCGCTATAGGTTACTACCATCATGCATTGGTTTTTTTCCTTGCCGTAGAAGGGATTTACCAACGCTATTGCGCAGACGAAAAGGTATCCGCAAATGATTTTAAAGCATGCATAGCGTGTTGTGAATTTTTATATAGTTAAAATTATGTCATAATCCGAAAAGCGATAAAAAGCATTATTTTCTTCTTTTCGATATATCCTTGTTAAAAGGCAAAGCCAGCAGAAATAGATAATCTTTATCTTCTTATAAGGCTTTTGGCAGATCAAAAGAAGAACTTTTTTCGGTGGCACTTTCCAAATATCGGACATTTGCGGCGGAAGTTTACAACTGGTTTCCTCCCTCCAACGGAAACGCCGTATTTAATAATTACTTACTGAACCAATTGGCATGAAAAGGGGCAGGTCGCAGAACAGGCATTAGTATGATAGACAAAAGAGTGATACCGCTTGCATTGGGCGGTTTAGGAATTGGCACTACGGAATTTGCTATAATGGGGCTATTGCCTGATATGGCGGCATCGCTAAAAGTGAGTATACCGGAAGCCGGTATGTTGATTTCCGTTTATGCTATAGGGGTGGTTGTGGGGGCGCCGCTATTGATAGCCGGAACGGTACGTTATCCGCCCCGCAAGGTATTAATGGGATTAATGGCCCTGTTCGTTATATTTAACGGATTGTCGATTATCAGCCCTGATTACCGGTTTATGTTATTGTCCCGTTTCTTGTCCGGGCTCCCGCACAGTGCCTTTTTCGGTGTTGGAACGGTGGTCGCTTCCCGTATGGCCGGGCAGGGCAGGGAAGCCCGCTATATTGCTTACATGTTTACCGGGCTTACTGTGGCTAACCTTGCTATGGTGCCCCTGGTTACTTATATAGGTCATACCTTCCACTGGCGTTGGTATTTTGCCATAGTTACCCTGATCGGTATTGTCGCTTTGTTATCTATAAGGCTGTGGCTGCCCGCTATGGCCGGAAAACCCGATGCCCGCTCAAGAAATGAATTGCGGTTCCTGAAACAGGGGCAGCCCTGGTATATTCTGCTGATCACGGCTATCGGTTTTGGCGGCCTCTTTTGCTGGTTTAGCTACATCACGCCGCTGATGACCGGTGTGGCTGGTATAGCTCCGTCCAATATGGCATATGTTATGATACTGGCCGGTGCAGGTATGGTAGCGGGCAACCTGCTGGGTGGCTTGCTTTCGGACCGTATAGGCGCTTCGTCCGCTACCATGGTGCTGCTGGTGTTGATGGTAATGGTATTATTGGGCATCTTTTGGGGCGCTGCTTATCCTTTGCCGGCATTGGTATTGACCTTTATATGCGGAGGGCTATCCATGTCGGTGGCAGCCCCGGTAAACATCATGATGATGAGGGCTGCACCGGGAGCCGAGATGATGAGTGCGGCTTTTATGCAGGCTGCCTTTAATATAGCCAATTCTCTTGGCGCCTATCTAGGAGGGCTACCTTTAACAAGGGGATTGTCCTATACCTACCCCGCCTTGGTTGGCGCTTTTATGGCACTGGCGGGTTTAGGTATCAGCATCGCTTATTATTACCGTTTTCCTCTAAAGTCGAAACAAGGGACGGCTCAGGTGAAGCGGCCAGGCAGTCCTTCCAGACAAAGCCTCATTACTGCTAAAGAACGTTTGGAAGAGGACAGTCCTTGTGTACATTAAAAAATGTTGAGGAGATGAAATATGGTAAAAATATTTCTATGGTAAAAGGAACAGGTGCCCGGTTAAACAAGCGCCTGCTGTGGCTGATGGCCTGTACTACTGGGCTTGTTGTGGCCAATAACTACTATAATCAACCCTTGTTAGGGTTAATGGCGAAGCATTTCGGTGTTCATGAGCTGGAAATTAGTTTGGTACCTATGTTTACGCAGATCGGGTATGCTGCCGGGCTGTTTTTAATTGTTCCACTGGGCGATAAGTTTAAAAGGAAGAAGCTGATATTGATCGATTTTTTCTTTATCATAATGTCTTTGCTGGCCGTATTATGGGCGCAGAATCCCCTACAGCTCAAAATAGCCAGTTTTTTTGTGGGTCTGACTTGCGTAGTGCCGCAGGTCATCGTACCTATGGCCGCACAATTGGCCTCGGACGAAAAGCGCGGCGCTGTAATCGGTACAGTAATGACGGGTATGTTTATAGGTATCCTGGGATCCCGGACCCTGCGCGGTTTTATCGGCGCTTATTGGGGGTGGCAGGCCGTTTTTGTAATAGCGGTTGTTATCATGGTTTTGCTGTTCTTTATCCTACTCCGGTTTTTACCGGAAATTCAACCGGATTTTAAAGGTTCTTATTCCAGCTTGTTAAAATCGATTGTGGCGCAGTTTACAACGCAGCCTAAATTGCGGCTGGCCAGTGTGCGTGGCGCCCTGGACTTCGCAGGTTTTAGCATATTCTGGACTACCTTGGTGTTCTTATTGGAAAGCGAACCCTTTCATATGGGAAGCGATGTGGCGGGCGCTATCGGTTTAGTGGGCATAGCCGGGGCAATGGCGGCCTCTGTTGTGGGCAAGCTAAGCGACAGGATGAACAAAAGTCTGTTAATTATTACCGGCATTGTACTGATACTGCTTTCCTGGATCATTATCGGTTATGCCACCCAGAGTTTAATGGGTATTATTATAGGCGCTTTTGTACTTGATCTTGGCGTTCAGTCCGTGCATATAGTGAACCAGACCATCATTTTTGAAGGTAATCCGGTGGCCCGCAACCGTATTAATACGGTGTATATGGTGTTGTATTTTGCCGGAGGGGCTTTAGGCACACTGGCGGCCGGTTATATCTGGTATTATTGCCAATGGAGGGGCATTACCATTGCCGGTTTTGTAGTGGGTTTATTAATGTTGCTGCTGCATATTGCCGGAGAAAAAATGCTAAGCAAAAGGCCAGGTTAAAGAGAAAATTTGGAGTGCTGCAATACCCCGGTGTTATTGTTAATGAACTTGTCCTTACGGCGGAGAGGCGATGCCGGGTTACCACATGCTGGCAGCATAAAAGCTACCGGTTGTTCAATGGGGAATACCGGACCATAAAGGAAATGTCTATACCGCGCACCAATTCGATAGCTATGCAGAGCTTCCTTGTTGCCAAGCCCGCTCTAGCGCTCGATTATAGGAGGCGCCAGGGGAGAAGCTACAGGCATGCCGGGAGGAAGCCGGAAGAAATCGGACGGAACGTTGACTTGTTCCAGGCGAATCGCTTTGATACCCTCCCTCCATTTTTGATCCGCGCTCGTTTTGTACAGCGCCAGGAAAGCGCGAGGTACATGGATAAGGAAACTGAATGGATGCCAGGGAATGGCGGGGTAATGGCTGGCAGTAATTACTTCGAACCGGTCGGTTATATCCCTGGTCTTTGGCCGGAAATAGGTGGCGGAGCCATCGATCCCTGCTACCTTTTTTATGGAGGTATCGTTTTCCATATCATAATCGTCGGCAAAGAGTATGGCTGTGGCGTCTTCTCCCGGTAGCGTATAGGTTTCGGGTATCTGTTGGTCGGGTGGAAGTCCTTCAGCGGCCCGTTCACCATACACAGTATAGCGCTTGTTTGTAAGATAATCGCCCAATTCCCAATAATCGGATGCATATATCAGCCGGTAAAAGGAGTCCGTATAATACAGGCTGGCGCCTCCGTAGTCCGCTATTGTATTAAAGCGATAGTCCCTTTCTGGTGCGTTTGCCGTGCCGGGTTCGTATACGAAGTCAATTTTAAATACAGAGATGCTGTCGCCGGCAGCGGAGGCCGGTAGTGTACCATATAGTACCGCCAGTACTACAAAAAGAGAACAGGGAAGTGTATATTGTTTTTGCATATGCCAGTTGCGAAATTATCGCATATATTCGGAATCTGCGTTGGACTGCTGGTCATTGCGCGATAGGCAAAAAATCGTATCAACTTTTGTTGCCGGCCGGTGTCGAGGGTAATGGCTTTTTTTATAGCTAGGGTGCGTACAAAGGGCCGGTTATGCCGGATATAATAATGTATTTTATACGAAGGGGTTTTCTAAGTATTCTGTTGTTCTTAACATGTACAGCTATGCAGGTACGGACATTTAAAGGCGATCTCTGGACGGCTAAACAGGCGGACGGCATTTTATGTGGTCAGCATTAAAGACCAATCCGGTCTGTTGGAAGCCTTGACGGATTTTGTAAAGAACCGGGGTATTATTGCTGGCCAGGTAAGCGGTATCGGCGCTACGGATAGAGCAATCTTGCTTTTCTTCGATCCTGCCACCCGCAATTATATGGACAGGACATTCGAAGAGCAAATGGAGATCAGTAGTCTTCAGGGCAATATTGCAGTTGTGAGTTTTGCGCCGGTATTGCATCTTCATACTACCCTGGGCAGGCGCGAT
>JBEBWN010000037.1:0-17702 GCA_040392235.1 Taibaiella helva
AGCCGCTCTGTTCCTTTCGCTTTGTTTCCCTTCTTCCCTGATTTACGGACAAGGGCCGGATAGCCTATCCCAGGTCCGGGAGCTTGACCCGGTATACATAATTGCTTATTTCAACCAGCAAGCGATTTTGGGATTAACGGCTTCAGCACAGAGCATCTCTTCACGTGATATAGAAACCCAACAGACCATCACTTTATTACCTGCATTGAACACTGTAGCAGGCATTCGTATGGAAGAACGCTCTCCGGGCAGTTACCGCTTAGCAATGCGGGGTAGTTTAATCCGGTCTCCCTTTGGTATTCGTAATGTCAAAATATATGTTGATGAATTTCCATTGACTGACGCTGGAGGCAATACCTATCTGAATTTGATAGACCCGGCATCCATATCCACTATCCACGTGCTAAAAGGACCGGATGGCTCGCTTTACGGAGCTAATTCGGGCGGTGTTATCCGTATTCAACCCAAAGGGTTTGATGTATCGCAAAACCAGGGTTCTTTACTATTGAGCGGAGGCTCTTTTGGCTTGTTCCAGGAGCAGTTCTCTCTGCAGCATGAAATAAATGATAAATATTCCTTTTCAATAGACCAATCGTTCACACATTCCGATGGCTATCGGGACAATGCAGTACTGAATAAAAAAACCTTCCAGACAGCGCACAAATGGCAATATGTACAGAACAGCCAATTAAGATTTTTAGTCTTATACTCGGATTTGGATTATCTTACCCCAGGC
The DNA here is from genome assembly GCA_040392235.1 of Taibaiella helva. GTDB lineage: Bacteria > Bacteroidota > Bacteroidia > Chitinophagales > Chitinophagaceae > Taibaiella > Taibaiella helvus_A. Next base: position 737 of record JBEBWN010000037.1, read on the forward strand.
GGGCTTACGGAAAGCCAAATGCAGGAAAATCCGAGAACGGCCCGCCCGGCAGAGGGACCCAACCCCTCTGCAAAGGAACAAAAAGCCGGTGTATACAATAAGACCTTTTTCGGAGGCATTGTGCATGATACCCGTATTACCAGCAAGCTTACGCATACAGCCAGCATCTTTGGTTCGTATACGGACTTTAAAAATCCGTTTATTACCAATTATGAATTCCGGAAAGAAAAAAACCTGGGCATTCGTACTTACCTCTCTTTTAAAGATACCGGCAAAGACCAGATCCAATGGCAAATGCAATTGGGTTTTGAGGGACAAAAAGGCTGGAACAGGATTGATAATTACGACAATGAGCAGGGAACGGCTACTGTACTGCAGGCAATGGACAACCTGGATAATATCCAAAGCAGTTTCTTTTACCGGGCAATGGTTACCCTGTACCAACGGTGGACTATTGAAGCAGCATTAGGTTTTAACCTCGCGGCAATCCACTATAAGCAACACTATCCCAAAGTTGCTACTCCTGATGGTCATATTGCTTTCGGCAGTATCTGGATGCCGAGAATCGCCACCTCTTATTTGCTTACAGAGGGCTTAGCTATGCGTGCTTCCCTTTCGAAGGGATATTCACCACCGACCCTGGCAGAGGTCCGCTCCTCAGACAATATGATAAACACGGGCCTGCAAGCAGAAACAGGCCTGAATTACGAGCTGGGCATACGTTGGGAAACACCGGACAGACGATTTATTGCAGACCTGGGTGCATACACTTATCATATGAATAATGGTATTGTACGACGTCTTCGTAATAATGGCGCAGAATTTTATGTAAATGCAGGCGAGATAAAACAAAAAGGAATTGAGGTCTCGGTTTGGGCCTATTTGCTACCGTTGCAGAATAACAGGTGGATACAGACCCTCAGCTTGCAATCGGCAGTTTCTTATAACCGCTACCGCTTTGGTGATTACGAGGTTAATGACGATGATTTTTCCGGCAACAAAGTAACGGCGATGCCAGATTGGGTATGGACCAATACCCTGTTTATTACTTTTTCCAAAAAGTTAGGACTGCATATCTGGCATAATTTTACCTCGGCAATGCCTTTGAATGATGCTAATACTGTATTTTCAAATAAGTTCCATTTAGTGCAGCTGAAAGCAACCTGGAATTGGAAAATCAGCCCATCAAAGCAAATACAATTTTTTGGCGGAGTGGATAACTTGTTAAATGAAAAATATAGCTTAGGAAATGACATCAATGCCTTTGGTAACCGGTTTTTCAACCCTGCGCCGGCAAGAAATTATTACGGCGGCGCCCGGATTACCTTTTAAACATCAGAATTGCCAGGAATATTTTGCTGCAATGCTGTTGTCGAACGCAAAAATCAAGTAGCTCACTTTGACGGAACTGTGGGTCACTTTCACCGGAATATCTGGATAGGCATAGTTAGGATGCTATCTGAGTAGTGTTACATTCCCAGTTAATAATTCTGTTTTTCCATCAGCATATGCCAATTGTATCCGGTAAATGTATACAGCGGGGGGCTGCTTCTGGCCATTAAACTGTCCATCCCAACCACGCCCATCGGGTGTTCTGCTTTCAAATAGCAATCGTCCCCAGCGATTCCATACCTGAAAATGTATAGCTGTTACTGCACTGCTTAAATGCTGGCGAGGAAAAAAGTAGTCGTTAATGCCATCTCCATTGGGTGAAAATACATTTGGAATATCAGTATGGCAATCTTTGTGTACAACTATGTTTTCTGTGCCGCTACAGCCATATCGGTTGGTGACTGTTAATTGATAAGGACCGGGATGTTGTACAAGAAGCGTAGGCTCGAGCTGACCGGTGCTCCATAGGTATTGGTCTCCCGGTTCTGGTTGAACGAGGTTGGTAATGGTGATAGGATGTCCGTGCAAACATAAAAAGGTGTCTTTCGCTAATTGTACCTGCGGAGTAGGGGCTACAAATACATATTGTGTTTGTTGTTGGTCGGGACAGGCACGTAACTGAGCAGTAAGTGTTAGAACTTGTAAACCTGCTTTGTCGAATGCTTGGTGCAGATAGGTATTGTTGGTAAGGAAAGCATATACACCGTTGAGCGTCCAATGATATTGGATGAGGGTGCTGTCTTTGGAGTATTGAATATGAATAGATTCTCCCTGGCAGATAGAATCTCTATTGATGTTAAGTGAAATTGAAAATGGGGAATCAACTATTATTGTCTTTTCTACAGAGTCTGCGCATTTTTCGTCAATCCATCCTATTAATTTAACCTTGTACACACCGGCTTCACTAAAAACATGGTTTGGGTGGAGTGATGTACTAATATGCTCATCACCAAAAGTCCAAACAAAGCGATTAAACGACTCTCCCGACATATTAAGGAATAATAGTGGGGTGCTAACGCAAGCTATGGTATCGGCGATATAGGATAGCTCCTCGTTTTCTGATGGGTAATTTACCAAGAATGTATCGGTATATACTTCGCATAAGGAGTCTATGCGGTAATTTACCCAATAGATACCTGCTGATCTGGCTACTTTTTCAATACTGCTGCGGCCATCATTCCATGTATAGTTGCTAGCATAAGCAATAGTAGCCCGAAGTAATAACGTGTCTGTCAGGCACAAACCATGCAATTCTGTCACACTATTTATCATTTTTTCTTTGTAGTATATAAGGTGAAAAGTGTCGACATAGTCTGCGCATTCATCAACATTATGGTATGTTACCCGATAGGTACCAGATGTATCTCCAGTAGTTGTAAATGTTTTCCCTGTACTACCATCTTGCCATTGATAGTTGATTCCATAATGATTGGTAGCGGAGAAAGTTGTATTGTTGGAACATACTACGGTATCTGTTCGGCTAGTATAATGTTTTTGATGTTTAACCATTATAGCTACATTGGGTAAGCCAGAGGATGAAAATCCCTCTTTTAGATCGAATGAGTTGTGTTCATACGCACAATCTGCTCCCAAAAGGTTGGGTTTGTTTATGACCGATAAAAAAGATCCAGAACGGGCTATGTATATTTTCCCATCAGGAGCTCTTCTGATAGAAGACGCTGAACCACGGGTATTAACTTTAAATTGGGAAGCTCGAATATTTGCGATATTACTTAAAGATAAATTGTATTGCCAGGTGTTAGTAAGATCTGTTGCATATAATTTTGAATTGTCTGGAGAGAATGAAACACCGTAAGCGGATAGACTTATTGTTGAAGGGTTGCTTACGCTACCAGAACTTGCGTCAAAATCGCAGAGTACAACCGAAGGAGAGGCAGCAAATGCTATTTTTTTACGGTTTGGCGAAACATCTAACGTACCGTAAAAACTATTAAATAGACCTGCGAGGATTTTTGCTGAGATTGTAGGTTGGGTACTGATACCATTACGCGAAATGTTGAATGCCTTGATGTCGCCAGTTAGCCTAGAAATAACCATTAACCAAATATCACAATTTGTTCCAGATACGGCAGTCATATGTTCGGTAAGGTTCGAGTCTAAAACAATCGACTTACTTGTAGCTACTATATCTCCACTGTCTTTATTCAGTTTCATATCTACTATGCTATAAGATAATCTGCCTAAAAAACCAGATTCTATTGCTCCTAATGAAAAGATATAGTATAAGCTGGGTCTACCTGGTATAGGTAAAATTAGTGTACCTTGGCTTGCACTCATGGTTATATTTTTGGACAGGCCAGCCAGATCTACACCGTTTGGCATTACCCGATGATAGCGATTCCATACTGTATCTCCATCTGTGTAAAAGAGTAAATTTCCATTATCGTCGCATATAGACGCTGATCCTTCGCCCGTTGCAATATTAGTTTTGTATGCAGTAGGGGGATTAGTGTTGAAATTGATTCCAGCCCCATAGCCAAAGGCCCATATATTATCGTACTGGGCATATCCTTGATTGGCAAGCAATATAATCAGGAAAGTAATAAATATTAATGCCTTCCTTATTTGATTGTTGGTATGATGGAGGAGTGCTTTTTTTTCTTGCATAGTTTATACATAAATAGGAATAAGCTTTACAGGGAATACTGTAAAGCTTATTTTTCTAGAATAAATTCTATTGTACTTTTATTATTTTCTCGGTATGCAACCATATACCATTTTCACTTTTGATTTCTAGAAGGTATACGCCAGGTGCATAGTCATTTAGGGAAATACTGTTAGCATTTTTGTGTTGCAGTAATAGTTTTCCATCTAAACTATACAATCTACAATAGGTTGAAATTGATTTAGTGTCTATGAAAACAATATCGTTAGTTGGATTCGGGTATATCTTTACTGGGTTTTGTCTTCTGTCTTTGTTTATTATATCCACATTGTTAACTGGATAGGATGCTGAAGTATCTATACATCCGTTATTATCTTCAGTAATCACAGTATAGGAACCATTTTCGGTAACGGTATAGTAGGGATTAATTGCGTCCTTAATTGGTTGGTCCTCTAAATACCACTGATAGCGTTTAAATGGGCGACTGGTACCAAGTTGAAATCCATCTATAGTTATTTCTGGAGTATTGGCAGGTAACATATAAACGTCAATAAAAGTCAAAGCACTAGTATCATCACATCGAACAACCCTTACACCCAGTTTTCCACTTTCTTTAATATTGGAGACGCTAAGGCTGTTTCCCTCTTCCGTCGCTATCCAGTATTCTGGTATGCTCCATAGATAAGCGTCAGCATCTGATGTAGAAACAGTGTAGGTACCTCCCGTTTTTGCACATACAGTATCCGGACCTTCAATGGTTAGTAAAGTGGGTGCTGGCGCAAAGCAATACTTCGCTAAAAAGGCATTCCATAATATTCCGTTAGGGTATACATCCTGAAAGCTTCCACTTGTTGCAATAGATCCGGTACTATTGGTTATGCCCCCTATATATATATAGCCATTGTTGTCATGAGTTATACTCATGCTGAGGTCTTCGCCAGTGCCACCATGGTAAGTTGCGAATGTACAATGACCATTGGCATTGAACTTGGCAAGGTAAGCATCTCCATAGAAATAGCCTCCTCCATACAATTGTTGTGTAGCACTAGGTTTTGCAATTTGTTTACTGCTTGGTGTACCTCCGGAAATATAAATGTTGTCGTTATCAATACAATGTACACTTACAAATTTTTCTTCGCCTTCGCCACCAAAATAAGTAGCCCATTGCCGTGTGCCGTTGCTATCCCATTTTACCAGATAGGCGTCTATAGTACCAGCTAAAATAGATTGATGTGCGCCTGTAGTTGCAATTGCGGAGTCGCTATTCGTTATACCGGCCATATAAATATTGCCCAATTGATCGCAATCGAGATTTCTGGTGCACCAGTCTAAGGTTGCATCCTTCGATCCACCGAAATAAGTTCCCCATTGTCGTATACCTTTATGGTTAAATTTTACAAGAAAATGGTCGTTGGTATTCTTGAGCCTTTTTTCCATATAGCTACCTGCAGTTGCAATAGCATTATTACTATTGGTATTGCCGAATAGGTAGATATTTCCGAAAATATCTGCAGCTATCGAGTTGGCAAATCCATCCATACCTTCTCCACCGTAATAGGTAGACCACTGGCGTTTTCCATTTAAATCAAATTGAGCTAAAAATGCATCTTCTCTTCCTCCCCCATATTTGGATTGATGGGATCCGTTTGAGGCAATACCCTCTTCACTCTTCGTATAGCCACTTAAATAGAAATATCCTCCTTGTATTGCAATCCTGGGGTTATGCTCCGTATTATTGCCTCCATAATACGAGCCAAATATTCTAACGCCTTTGGATGAGAATTTAGCAAAAAAGATATCACTATCACCGCCTAAATTTGGTTGATGACAACCCGTAGTTGTGAAAATAGAGCCTTGGGGTGATGTAGTGGCTCCAGCAACGTAAATGTATCCGGAACTATCTACATCTAAACTATAAATACTTTCACTTTCATCTGAACCATAATAGGTGGCCCATTCTATATTTTGGAGTGTATCCAGTTTGAAAATAAAGCCATCATCGCTTCCTGCTATTGTTGTTTGGTGTGCGCCGGTTGTGGCGATATTTGAAAAACTCATTGTTAAACCGACACCATATAATTCATTGTTTTTATTAGTAGCAATATCGCGTATCTCATCTATTACACTACCCCCGAAATAGCTAGCCCAGCTTACCATTGGATCTATTGTTAATCTACCTTTGAAATCAGCGGTTGAAAATTTTACGATATTATGATCGATTAGGAACGAAGATGCTATAGCAATACCATCATCTTGAAAACTAATAGGGGCTGCTTCCTCGATTTGTCCCAAGGGTGTGGTGACAGCCAAGCTCCCATCCTCGTTTATTTTCAATTGGGTAGCACCGGTGTATTGCATGCAGATATCAGAAACTTTACCACCAGGGTGTACCACAAAATCATATTCCATTTTATCTCTCTTAATATAAATTACCCAATCTATGAGAGGGTAGATATTTTTATATATTATTTTTCTGAAACTGGAGACTTGTATGCCTTCTCCGTTCAGATGTGGTAAATAGTAATTTTCGTAGTATGATTGTTTGTCTGTTTTGATTAGTCGTGCATTTTTGTTCGCTCCTAATAATCTTACGTCCATTCTATACGTTTTGAAGGAGTCTTTTCTATAGCCATCCAGCGACTTGTTGTTTAGGTTGTTTTTTGTTAAGGGTACTGACCATTGGTAATGTAATAGACCACTACCTATATATACGGTCACAGCTTCAGAAGATACTTTAGCATTAATATCAGTTCTAGCTTGCCCAAACTGATTGGTAACCTGCCCTTTGTTCTCAATAAAAGCGAGGTTCCTTGATATAGGTCTAGCATTTATATGATTGCTAACAAAGAGGAGCATGATAGTTACATGCACTAGTACAGTAGTTTTTCTATTCATTTGCGTCTGTTTTATTGTAATGTAATTATTCTTATTTATTTGTAATCAGACTTTTATCTAGTCTAGGTGTAGTTTATATGTAATGTAGAAAAGATCGTTTTCTAATGGTATTTACTTTGCTGTATGTACTGAGTTCCTTTTTGGTTATCGCTTCTAATGGCTACAAATTTAGGTTACATGAGGAGAGCAGATTTGAATAGATTTACTCGTTTTAATTGAGTATAATTACCTATTTTTGACTAAGCACCCCTGTTCAGTTGGGTATTTTAATATGCGGTGTTATCTATCTTTTTGTCTATGTTTTTGTGCTTTATGGAGTAGTTTCGTTGGCTTTGCTCAGCCTAGGGAATTGTTTAATTTAAGCAGTGGAGGAGAGCAGGTTTTTAAAAGCCAGATTAAGGATGCCGTTCAATTACGACGTCAGCAGCCAGACAGCTCTAGAAGGCAACTGATATACTTATTGCAAAAAAGTATTCTCGAACAAAACCAGGATGTCACTATAGAAGCGCTTACAGCGTTGTCTTATTTTACAGAGGACCCCAGGCTACTAGATCAGACTTTGCAGTTTATCAAAAGAGGTATTAAGCTTTCTGACAGGCAGCGGCATCGCGGGAACTTAATTACATTGTATGATAATATGGGCAAGGTTTACTTTTGGCAGTCGCGCTATAAGGAATCGTTTCAGGCGCATTTAGCGGCTGTCCAATATGTGCACAATGATACATTAACTATTGCTCGCCTGGAAAACAATATGACGATTGTATTGAGGGCAATAGGTAATATTGATTTGGCCAACCAGTATCTGGAACGATCTTTAAAAGTAGGAGCCCGGTACAAAGATTATGAGCTATGGGCAAATGCGCTACTTAATATTGCCTGTCTTAAAGAAGACAAACATACAGATCATTTTTTTTATTTAGATAGTGGATTACAGGTTGCGAAAATGGGTAAAAGATATGATATACTCTATCGTGGCCTGGTCAACAAAAGTGCCATTCTTGTTGAAAATGGAGCAAACGAGAAGGCTATGCAGGTATTGCTTTGGGCTGATACCTTGTTGCAACATGCCCTTATTCCGGCTACATTCCAATTAAAAGCAGCAGAGATAGCTGGAGCTATTCATACTAGTTTAGGTCAGTTTCGCCAGGCGGAGCAAGCATTGATGAAAAGTTTATCGCGCACAAGTGCGCAAAATTGGTTAAGCAATATCAATTTGTTGAGCGAGCTTTATGCAACGCAGGGTAACTATAAAATGGCTTATTCAACCTTAAGGAAATACCAGGAAAGGAACTATAATCTAAATAAAAGAAACTTGGATATAAGCGAGCTGGAATATCAATATAGAACTGCAGAAAAAGATAAACAGCTAGCCAAAAACAAACTTGCACTTGTTGAAAAGGAGACCGCTATTAAATCCAGGAACGCCTGGATTGGTATTATGATTGCAGGCGCCCTTATTTTGGTAGCGATAATTTTATTGCTACGTAAGAATTACAGGCAACAACAAAAAATACAACTTTCTGAACAAAACAATTTACAACTTAAAGCGCGCATTGAAGGGGAGGAGCTGGAGCGGAATAGATTATCACTTGAACTACATGATGGTATTGGTGGTATTCTATCGATCGCGAAATTGAATTTAAGCAGTATGCATCCTCCAGGTGATGCTGAGAATTATATTAAATACCAAGCGAGCGTTCAACTTTTAGATGATGCTTATACAGAACTACGCCGAACTGCGCATAATATGAGCCCTGCAATCCTGAAAAGCAGGGGGTTGGTGGAAACGGTAGCTTTACTCTGCCAGAAGACAGAAGAGGCGTATAAAATTCCTATTAAATTCCAGCATTTTGGTAGGCCCCAGCTGGTAAATGATGAGATAGCACTTTCGGTATATCGTATGATACAGGAATTAATACAAAATATAGTCAAACATAGTGAGGCAAGTAGTGCTACTGTACAGGTGAGTATTCAGGATAAGGAAGTAAAAATTATCGTAGAGGATAGAGGCAAGGGGATGGTACAGCCATACAAAGCAGATGGAATAGGCTTAAGTAATATAAAAAACAGAGTGTACGCACTTGGTGGTGATATAGAAATCGACTCTCGCGTCAATGAAGGCACAGCTATATATATCACTATTGAACAAAACGAACAGGGCTAAATAGCGGGCATGTCTTTTTTTTAATTTTATTGAAGGGAATACCGTTTGTCAGGTAAGAAAGCTAATTTTAACCTTTATTTCCGGATAAAGATGTTCCGGATGTAGTGATTTTGTAGCCCAAGGTATTTTTGGTTGCTACAGGAGGAAAATAATAGGAATAGATGATTAAAGTAGCATTAACAGACGACCACGATATTGTGTTGAGAGGCCTGCAGCAAATGTTGCTAGAAGATAAAAGTATTGGCCTGGTGGGTGCATATACTAATGGAAAGGCATTGTTGGAAGGGCTTACCCAAAGCTTACCTGATGTGCTGTTACTTGATCTGCAATTGCCCGATTATAATGGTGAAGAGCTGGCTCGAAAAGTATTGTCTTTGTATCCAGATCTTAAAATTATGGTGTTGTCTAGTATTGATGAACCCAAAAGAGTAAGAGAAATGTTAGGTATAGGTTGTCTGGGTTACTCATTGAAAAATATATCGCAGACATCGCTTATTAATGCTATTGAAAAAATACATAGGGGAGGGCAGTTTATCGATCCGGCAATACAGGCTGAGTTGATGCGTGAATTGTTGACCCAGGAAAAGTTGAAAGAGCAGCAGGTTCCGGAACTCACACGTAGAGAAAAGGAGATTTTAGACCTAATAGCAGAAGGTATTAGCAGCCCGGAAATTGCAGAACGTTTATTTTTAAGTGTTCGAACGGTAGATAACCATCGTAATAGTTTGCTGCAAAAATTTGAGGTAAAAAATGCTATCGCCCTTCTGAAGGCAGCCCGGAAATTCAAGATTATTGATTGATCGTTTTAAGTCTGCCCAAAAAACAAATCCTGTTTTTCTACTTCAGTTCAATAATCCCATTTCCTTTTCTTAGCTCATTTTTGGGATAGGGTAGGCAAACAGATTGATCAATCTCATATGTTATATTTTTTTAGAATAGCAACGTAGAAACTGATTTCCTCTTGATTTGGTCTGCTATTATCGCGGTTTCCCCTGTGCTAGACACCCATTCCACCATTTTTATAATAACATCATAAAGCTGCATAGCGGAAGGGGGGGGGCAACTCATACTCAACGGTTACCGGCGTTGTATTAGAATATTCCTTCTTATTATCACACCATTAATTTACAGGTCTTTAAATTCTTTGGAAACCATACGAGGGTTAATATCTGCTATTGTCTATTGTCCGCTTAATTTCTGAAAAACGGTTTTTGTCGTTCTGTAAGGTACACATACTACAGCAACCACTTACTGTTTACTACATTAAGGACATCCTTCAGCGTCATTACAAAAGCCCTACGACATTGAACGATTTCGGAATGAATGCTACCTATAAAAGGAATTTATCGACTAATAAACTGTATGTAACTATACAAAAGTATAGTACTATAAAATGTATAGCAAATATGGCTAACTTTGCGAAATCAATAAGCAATTCAAGATCATATTGCAATGCCCCGCCGGGTGACGAGCAGAGTATGGCCCAGCTCATACGTGGTTCAAATAATCTGGGAATGAAAGAATAATCACTATGCGAAAAATGCGGTTTAAATTACTACCCCTGCTTTTCTTTTTGTCTACAAATTCTGTATCAAGCGGGCAAACAGGTAGTCAACCTCTACATGAAACAGTTATACCGATCCTAAATAATCAAATAAAAAAAGCAATAATGCAGAAAATGAAAATAGAAATCTGGAGCGACATCATGTGTCCCTTTTGCTATATCGGCAAGCGCCAGTTTGAGGCAGCTTTGAAACAATTTGCAGACAGCAGCCATGTAGAAATTGAATGGAAGAGTTTTCAGCTTGACCCTTCTATTCCTGAAAACACGGAGAAAGGACTTACATCAGCCCAATACCTGGCATCCCGTAAAGGAATCAGTATGGAACAGGTAAATGGTATGCACAAACAGGTAACACAAATGGCTAAAAATGTCGGACTGGAATACAAACTTGATAATGCAGTAGTGTACAATTCTTTCAAAGCCCACCGTATCATACAACTTGCCAAAACCAAAGGCCTGGGCGATAGAGCAGAAGAAACATTTTTCAATGCGCATTTCATAAGAAACGAAGACCTGGGCGATGTAGAAACGTTGATAGCTGTGGGTGAAGAGATTGGGCTTACTGAAGCGGAAGTGAACGAAGCTTTGACCAATGAGCAGTACGCAGACAAGGTGAAACAGGATATACAGGAAGCACAGCAAATAGGCGTAACAGGCGTTCCGTTCTTTGTATTTAACCGTAAATACGCCGTTTCGGGAGCACAGCCGTCAGAGGTATTTTTACAAACACTGGAAAAGTCATTTGCAGAATGGAGTGCGCTTAATCCCGAAACAAAATTGGAGGTGAATACCGGAAGCGTATGCACACCTGACGGAGCGTGTAAATAGTTAATTCTTTAATCAATTAAAAAATCAAAATAATAATGGGACAAATTAAAATAGGCGTTACCGGGGCAACCGGTCAATTGGGTCGTAAAGTAATTGAAAACCTGAAGAAAACGGTGCCTGCCGAACAGATCGTAGCATTTGTACGAAATCCTGAAAAGGCAAAAGACTTTGGCGTGGAAGTACGGGAACTTAATTATACTGATGCAGAGCAGATCAGTGCAAGCCTGAAAGGAGTTGATAAGCTGTTGCTTATATCTTCCAATGAAGTTGGGCAACGCTTCACACAGCATAAAAACGTGATTGACGGTGCAAAAGAAGCGAACATTCCTTTCGTTGCCTATACCAGTTTGCTACGTGCCGATGTTTCCAAATTAGGGCTTGCTCCTGAACATAAAGAAACAGAAGAATATTTGAAAGCGTCCGGCTTGAATTATGCCTTATTGAGAAACGGATGGTACATTGAGAATTATACATCGTCTATAGGTTCGGTATTGGAAAGTGGAGCTGTGTATGGCAGTGCCGGCGAGGGTAAAATATCAGCAGCAACACGGAATGATTTTGCCAAGGCAGCCGTAAAAGTTTTAACTACAGGCGGTCACGACAACAAAACTTATGAATTGGGCGGCACTTCTTTCACTCTTTCCGATTATGCCAATGAAATAGCCAGACAATCCGGAAAGGATATTCAATATGTCAATCTTCCTGAAGAGGAGTTTGCAAAAGCTTTGGAAGGTGCAGGTTTGCCTGCCCCGTTGCCGCAACTGTTTGCTGCAATCGATACAGAAATTACTAAAGGGGAACTGGAAACCCATTCTCCGGATTTGGAACAGCTTGTCGGTGGTCAATTGGAAACGTTGGAAACCGCTGTGAAAGATGCACTAAATACAGTATCAGCATAAAACGAAAAAAGGTGGCTTAATAATTAGCCACCTTTTTTGCTTCGAAATTCAGAAAATAACAGATATGCACTACAAATAGCGCCATTGTTTATCCTCATTATATTTTGATGGGGATGCAAAAGGAAGCGTTAAGTACTTTTGTAAAGTAAATATTGTTTGACTTGAAAGGGCGTGATTATGCTAACAACAACAGATATCGCTAAAGTATATGACACTATCCTTAGCATTCCGGGTATGAATGAAACTGTAAAGATTGATATGAAGATTTCTCGTAAGAATGTCTTGTTACTGCACTAACAACATTATAAAACGCGGCGTGGCAGTAAAACGTGACGATAATTACGGCTTATTGGCCAGCATTCCGCAGGAAGCTTTACACCCAGTACTAGTTCTTTAAATGTCGTTCGGTAAGTGTTCTTTATCCAGTCCCATGTATCTTCCAGCATCCTGAAAATAATTGTCTGTGCAGGATGGTTTGCCAGGCATGTATTGTTGTTCTTGAAGCTAACCATATCGTCCTTGCCAACCCTTATCAACATTTCGTCAAAAGCTGGACGATCGAAGAATGAAGCGACGCTATCATTTTTAAGCATCAAGTGAATATCGTAAACATGCCTTATTTTGTTTGTCAGGTCGGTATATGGCTCTTCTGTTTGTGAAAACCCGACAAGACTCATAATCTTCTCGCATAACGTCCTTTCTTTGCTCAATACTCTTACTGTAAATGGCTGCATATTGTACTGCTCAATAATCTGGTATTGTCCGGCAGCTTCCATCATTTCCGTAATGTAACAGCTTACAGTTACTATAGTGTATGGTTCTGAACCGCCTAACCATGTTGCTTTTACTATGATGTGTTCCCTTACCTATCCGAATACTCCGGAAAAATCCTCTCTTTGGTATTGATGTGCCGTTTTACGGATCATGCCCCGTTTATTGGTGATACCCACTATTTCTACTTCAGGTATTATTTCACTGACGGCTTCTGTAATAGCTTTCAGCTTATTTTTTAGCTGATTGCCAGATTCGCTTTTGTCGTTCAACACAACAATGTCCACGTCCTCACTAAACCTTTCAATGAGCCGATGGCACTTTGAAAGTGCAGTACCTCCTTTAAACACGGCTTGATCAGCAATGGCAGAATGGAAAATCGTATGCAGTGCCACTGTTACCCAATAGTCTTTTTCTATGTAGACTTCAGGGATGTTGAAATTTTGCGCTGTGGCTATAACAGCATCCTGAAAAAGCTTGTGATTGGCGTGCAGGTTCATATTTAACGAATATTCCAAAAGTCAATAAAGCGCAACATATCCTTGCCAGTTCCAAATTCAAAAATACTCAAAGGATTGATACTATTTTTTAATTCCAATACTGGTTTATTCGGGTTAAGTTCATTCAGCAATGCGCCAGCCATTGCCCTTACCCTCGGTGGGTATTTCAAAGCGATACTAAGCAGCTTATCTGTTTCCTTACCTGATAATTCTTCGAATTTTTTCAGCATGTACCGGATTGCCTGTTTTTTGTCCATGTCGGGAATGTTCTTAAAGTCCTTGATTACGTCCAGCAATTCCATTAGGTAGTAATTATCATCAGTTACATCTTCATAGCTCTTGATAGGTTTTACCTGCATGCTTCCCACTTTAGTGATGATCCGTTTGTCCCGACTGGCTACACGAATGCCTTTAGGAACTTGTGTTGTTAGTCCCAATCTATTATAAAGGGCATGTCCCGTTACGTACGCAATACGCTTTCCACCTTCGAATAGATAAGTGCGTAACAACTCTCCTCCTTGGGACGTAGGTTTCCGAAAGCACTTTGCCGGGGTTTATAATCTGGCTTTGGCTAGAAATTTAACAGGTAGTAACCTCGATATCTCTCATGGGATAGCAGTAGATACAAAGGGTAACTCTTATATCACAAGCTATTTCAATGGTACTACTGACTTTGATCCAAGTTCAGCCAATGCTTCTATAGCCACTATTGGTGTGTTTGATATTTATATCGCCAAATATGATAAAGATGGCAACTATGTTTTTGCTATTAATATGAGAGGAAGCGGTAACGGCCAAGGTAGAGGGATAGAAGTTGATGATAAAGGAGATATTTATATATAGTTGGTTTTTTTAGTGGAAGAATTGATTTCGACCCTGGCACCTCGAACTCTTTTCTAACATTGTTCACAGATGTTAGTCCTGATCATAGGTTAGGATTATAAACGTCCGATATTGTGAGCGATCTTTTTTAATAAATCATCAAAATCAGGTTGCCCGTTGTAATAAAGGGACGCTGTACCAATATACCTCGCTCTGAATTCGTCTCTGATTTTCGGATCATTCAAGAGATACGCTTCGTTTTGCTGAATAGGAATTTCTAAATCTGCTTTAGGGAAACGGGTAGTTTTGTGTGCCTCATATTCGGGCGTTCCGATAAAGTCCTGCACTTCCTTATTGTCAAGCAAACAATAGATATCGTAGTATTGACGCATAAGGTTGGGACGAATTTCGCCACCGCCTTGTATTTGTCTAAACTTGGTTGCAATCGTTTGCAATTTTTCTACAAATGTATAACCTGGATGATAACAGGATATATCCATAGCGCGATTATCAATTACGGAGACTCTTGATATCGTGCTTGCTTTATCATATGTCCATGAACTGATTGAAAGCTGGTTATTAGGTGTAACGGTGTCAAAGCCGACTTCAAGTAAAATGCCATCCTTAACACCTTCAATATATCTAGTTTTCGCTTCATAGTGCAGTCTTATTCCCCCACTACGGTAATACAATTCATCATCAAAACTATGGTCGCGTTGTATAGAAACAATGCCGTCAATTTTTACATTGTTGGCTAGCCAATCATAATAATCTTTTCGAGATTGGATGTGCTTTTCTTTTGTCTTTTTCGGGTTTTCCTGAACATTTAAATCTGCTGGTGGCTTAATATGAATATCAATATCCTCAGAGAAACGGTCAATAATCTTGTACCCTTTAGATAAAGATGTTCCGCCTTTGAGTTCAAAATCAAGACCTGCTTGTTTAAGACCGTAAAGCACGTGCATTATCCAGTAATCTTTTTCGATTAGCTGTACTTGTATGCCTGTTTCGCTTTCCAATATCCCTAGCAAGCTTATAAAATCGGGATGGTCATGTAGGTAGTTTTCAGGCATGTTGCCTTGTGTTCGTTGGGGTTGATAACAGAGGGGCAAACAGCTTTTTGGCTCTTACGCCACCATAAGAATTCACGGATTGCTGGAGTTTCCTTTTATCCATAGTTTTTGCCTTGTATTGGACTTTAGACAAAACCTCTTTTGTGTCTTCTGCCAGTTCCTCAACATTATTCACCAAGTCAACCAAAAGGAATTCAGGTGTGAGTTTCTTTGGAAAACGAGGTTTCATTTGAAAAGAAAATCTTCTGCCGCCTAATTCAAATTCTCCATGGCGTTTGTGATTATAAACCACGCGCTTATTATAAAGCTGGGTTGTTCCCACTCCCAAGCTATTATAGGCGTTCGGTGAAGTAAGCAAAAATTCATCGTCTTTTAAAAAGCTTCGTACCAAAACATCTTCATCTGGCGGCACTTCGCCAAAGACTGTTTCTTTAGGATAGTAATATAGCCCCTGTGAAAGTTTACGGAGCATTCCTTTATTCACAAGTTCCGTAAGATGACGATCAACCGCATTAGACCATTGAGCAAGGTCAGCCCTGCGATATACGCCCCCTCTTTTAAGATGTCGTGTCAATTCGGTTAATTTACTCATTACGTTACCTTTTCTATCTACAAAGGTAACACATCCGAACTCATTTAGCAAGTATTTTTATTTAAAATTCATGCAAAATAGCATTACAAATCGTTATTATGCAAACAGTTAATAATTATTAAAGTTAGCGTTCGCGCCCCTTTCTACGATTCTTCTCATTGTCTGCCCGAATTTGCTTTATTTGTTCAAGGAAAGCTTGAGGCTTCTGTTCCCTGATCTGTTCCTCTTTGCTCTTGTTATCGTTTGCCGATTGTAAGGAATTTACCTTTTGCCGTATCTTCTCCATATCCTTTAGGGCATTCCTCATTTCTTTCACGTAATTTCTTATCCAAATTTAATGCGTGGTCATGGGGGGCAAGCGTGCTTGTTTTTCCGAATTTCTGAGGATGGCAGCATAGGACTCAATCTGCTGAAAATAGAGCCCATTATATTCTTTCCTTTTTCATTTGTTCGCATGATTGAGTTCTGTAGAATATTTTACCTTCTCTTCATCATTAAACTGGAAAATACGCACCTAAAATTCTTCATTAAAAGATTTTTCTTCCTTCATCGTTTAAAAACTTGGTAAATAGTAAATAAAGCTTGCTACTGACAAATACTTTTTAAATGTGAATGAAAGCAATACGTGAAGTCAATAAAAATGAAGTAGACAAATGAAATGTAATATCATCACAAAAATGTAACCTTTGTAAACTTATGTCAGGACGAAGAACTATATGTAATATGATAACAGGATTATTCTTTAAACTGTAAATTTTTTTTAGGACGAGTCACATCCTCGAATTTATCGCCGAGCTTCTTTATATCTTTCAACGTGAATATATCCAGTTCATAATCATT